>CANHIV010000014.1 GCA_947460525.1 Flavobacteriales bacterium | reverse complement strand
GCGAAGAGATTTTTGGACCAGTAATTACCATCTACGTTTATGAAGACAAAGACTGGCATGCTGTACTTAAGTTGGTTGATGAAACTGGAGAGTATGCATTAACAGGTGCCATTTTTGCGCGTGAGCGTTATGCCATTAATGAAGCAAGCCAAGCGCTTGAAAATGCTGCTGGTAATTTCTACATCAACGACAAGCCCACAGGTGCCGTTGTTGGTCAACAACCCTTTGGAGGTGCCAGAGGAAGTGGAACCAACGACAAAGCAGGTAGCTATTTGAATCTGATTCGATGGATCAGTCCTCGAACCATCAAGGAAACTTTTGTCACTCCAAAAGATTATCAATATCCCTTTTTGGGATAAAAAGAAGCCCTTGAAAATTCAAGGGCTTTTTTATTAGAAATAGTGATCAACGGCGTAGACGTATTGATCGATGAAAATCCGCTTAAACGCGCTGATGTTGTTTCTTTCATAAAACAACAAAAGTGCCTTTTTATAGGCTATTGGATCTATTGTTCGAAAAGACAATGGACAATAATGATGGTACATCATTAGGGCATTGCTGATAATGCGAGCTGTTCTTTTGTTTCCATCATCAAAAGGTTGAATATAGGAAATCAATAAAAGAGCCAACAGACCTTTCTCCCAAACATTGCTCCTTGAATTGATCAAATCACACATCGTTGCCAACGCTTCCTTAATTTGAAATTCATTGTCCAAAGGACGGTATTGGGTACCTGAGATTCCAACGCGTCGATTTCTGATATTCCGTTTTACGTTGAGATCATGGGTCAGTAAACTATGAACTTCCTCTATTGCCGTGATTCTGAGCGGCTGTATATAATAGGGGTGATCCAGCAGAAAATCCAATGCATGTTTATGATTCAGAAGCATCACCGCTTCATCCTTGGTCTTGCCCGCAGCTGTAATTTGTTGCTTCAATAACAATTCCGTTTCTAATAATGAATACGTATTCCCCTCAATTTGGGAAGATTTCCAACTCAGATCAATGGCCAATCTTTCAAACTCCGTTTTGTACTGTGGAATTTCCAAAGATTGAATCCTCTGCATGAATAGGACATGCTTGGTTTCCAAATGCTCAATTTCCTTTGCCGAAAACAATTCATCTTCAGCCAACAAGACATCAAGCAAATCAAAATTAAATTGAGGGATAATTTCACGGTCCATATCCGATACCTCATAGTACTTGTCCAAATCAATGGGACTGAGCAAATCAAATGACGGATTCAATGCATAAAGTGTCGCTCTTCCATTCCCATAACGCACCAATTGATCTTCCCTGACCATTGATACGAGAGTGCGTTTCAAAGTGGCGTAGGCAACAGGGGTCTTTAATTTCTCAAACACCTCTTTAGAAGAATAGCCCTCGCCTGACTTTAAAACTCGAACGATTTCATCTTGTATAGGAATAATTTTTCGCGCCATAAAGACCTTCATTTACATTTAAGCTCAAAATTACAGCACTTTTCTTATAAAATCAACAAAAGATAAAATTTTAACAAGCTTAAATTCACTTTAAGCTCAAATCATAAATTCACGTTTTGATTTTAAGCCGCTGAGGACGTGTTTTAAGCACAGAAAAGAGCTATATTTGCAGCCAATTCAATTTATACATAACAATCACTAAAAAGTATTAGCATGTACTTGACTACAGAAAAAAAACAAGAATTTTTTGCCAAGCATGGCAAATCTGCTACTGACACTGGTAGCTCAGAGGGACAAATTGCCCTTTTCTCTTTCCGCATCAGCCACTTGACTGAGCATTTGAAGAGAAACAAAAAAGACTTCAACACACAACGTGCTTTGATCAAATTGGTTGGTAAGCGCAGAAGTCTTTTGGACTATTTGCACAAAACTGATATCACACGTTACCGTGCGATTGTAAAGGAACTTGAATTACGTAGATAATTCGGGACCTTTCCATATCCTATTTGGCAAAGGGCAATTTCATATTGCCTTTTGTCGTTTTTTGAAGAATTATATTTAAGACGAAAAATAAGATGAAAGTAGAAGCAATTACCATGACAATTGACCATGGAGACAATCGTCCAATTACCATTGAAACGGGCAAATTGGCGAAGCAAGCACATGGATCTGTTGTTGTGAGACAAGGAGATACGATGCTCCTAGCAACTGTAGTTTCGAACTATGATGCAAAAGAAGGAATGGATTTCCTTCCATTAACGGTTGAATACCGTGAGAAATATGCCGCAGCGGGAAGATTCCCAGGTGGTTATTTCAAGCGTGAAGCACGTCCATACGACGATGAAATTTTGGTTTCTCGTTTGATTGACCGCGCTTTGCGTCCCATGTTCCCTGAAGATTATCACAGCGACACGCAAGTTGTTGTTAGCTTGATTTCTGTTGATAAAGAAAACATGTCAGACAGTTTGGCTGGATTGGCAGCATCTGCAGCTATCGCAGTTTCTGACATCCCTTTCAATGGTCCAATTTCTGAAGTTCGTGTAGCGCGTATCAACGGTGAGTTGATTGTGAATCCTACCCGTAGTGCGCTTGCACACGCCGACATCGATTTGATTGTTGCCGGAAGTGCTGACAGCATTGTAATGGTAGAAGGTGAAATGAAAGAAGTAAGCGAAGCTGAGATGGTTGCGGCCATTGAAGTTGCGCATGCTGCAATCAAAATGCAATGTCAAGCGCAAGTGGATTTGGCTGCGAAAGCGGGCAAGAATGGTCCAAAGCGTGAGTATTGCCATGAGCCAAAAGACGAAGAATTGAAAGCCCGTGTTTGGAATGAGTGTTACCAAAAGTTTTATGATGCTGCTAAAAAGCCATCTGAAAAACATGAGCGTAGCGAGACTTTCCATCAAATCGAAACTGACTTCATTGCTCAGTTTTCAGATGAAGAGAAAAAAGAGAAAGCATTTCTTTTGAAAAAATATACGCATGACTGTTTGAAAGACGCCATGCGCAACATGATCTTAATTGATGGTGTTCGTTTGGATGGTCGCAATACACGCACCATTCGTCCTATCTGGAGTGAAGTAGACTACTTGCCTGGCACACATGGTTCAGCGGTATTCACTCGTGGCGAAACTCAGTCTTTGACAACGTTGACTTTGGGAACAAAGTTGGATGAGCAATTGATTGACGGTGTATCTGAAGTGCGTTATGACAAGTTTTTGTTGCATTACAACTTCCCACCATTCTCTACTGGAGAGGCTCGTCCAATCCGTAGTACTGGTCGTCGTGAAATTGGTCACGGTAATTTGGCTTTGCGTGCTTTGAAACCTGTTATGCCCAAATCAGAAGTTTGTCCCTACTCTATCCGTATTGTTTCTGACATTTTGGAATCCAATGGATCTTCTTCCATGGCAACCGTTTGTGCAGGAACCTTGGCTTTGATGGACGGTGGAGTTCCAATTACGGCGCCTGTTTCAGGTATCGCGATGGGATTGATCACCAATGAATCCAATGGAAAATATGCAGTGTTGAGTGATATCCTTGGAGATGAAGATCACTTGGGTGACATGGACTTCAAGGTTACTGGAACTTCTAAAGGTATAACTGCATGTCAGATGGACATCAAGATCAAAGGTTTGTCTATGCAAGTGTTGACAGAAGCTTTGGATCAAGCCAAAGAAGGTCGTTTGCACATCCTAGGTGAAATAACCAAAACATTGTCTGCGCCACGTGAAGATTATAAGCCACATGCTCCACGTATTGTTAGCTTCGAAATTCCTTCAGATATGATCGGTCCTGTTATCGGTCCTGGTGGAAAAGTGATTCAAGAAATCCAAAAAACAACTGGCGCTTCAATTTCTATCGATGAGAAAGATGGCAAAGGTGTGGTTGAAATTGCATCTGCTGATAAAGCAAGTTTGGATGCAGCAGTGAACCGTGTGAAGAGCATCGTATGGCCTCCACAAGTTGAAATTGGTGAGATCTATGAAGGTCCCGTTAAAACCATTCAACCCTTTGGTGCTTTCGTAGAAATTCTTCCAGGTGTTGATGGATTGATTCACGTTAGCGAATTGGAATGGAATCGCGTTGACGATGTCAGTAAGGTTTTAAAAGTTGGAGATATGGTGAAATTTAAAGTATTGGGACGCGATCCTAAGAACAATAAATTGAAGTTGTCTCGTAAAGTTTTGTTGCCCAAACCAGAAAAAGCAGCAGAAACGAAACCTGAAGCCCCTTCAGAAGCGTAAAAGGAGTTAAACACTTAATAAACTTTTCATCCTAGAATGAGACAGTTAAAGATAACCAAACAAGTAACCAACCGTGAGACCGCCTCTCTTGACAAGTATTTGCAAGAGATTGGTCGCGTGGATTTGATTACTGCGGAAGAAGAAGTTGAATTGGCTCGACGTATCAAGCAAGGCGATCAAATTGCCTTAGAAAAGTTGACCAAAGCCAACTTGCGTTTCGTAGTATCTGTATCCAAGCAGTACCAAAATCAAGGGCTCTCGCTTCCGGATTTGATCAACGAAGGAAACTTAGGATTGATCAAAGCCGCACAACGTTTTGATGAAACCCGCGGTTTCAAATTCATTTCGTATGCCGTTTGGTGGATTCGTCAATCTATTCTTCAGGCATTGGCTGAGCAGTCTCGTATTGTTCGCTTGCCATTGAACAAAATTGGCTCTATCAACAAGATCAATAAGGCCTTTGCGAAATTGGAACAAGAGTTTGAGCGTCCTCCCACACCGGCTGAATTGGCTGAGGTATTGGAGATGACATTGGACGAGGTAAAACAAAGTTTGCGCAATAGCGGTCGTCACGTATCCATGGACGCACCTTTGAAAGATGGTGATGAGAGTAGCTCAACGATGTACGATGTATTGCAGACCAATGACACCCCATCACCTGACAATGATTTGTTGCACGAATCATTGCGCAAGGAAATTGAGCGTTCATTGAAAACATTGACTACCCGTGAAGCGGATGTTGTTCGCTTGTACTTTGGATTAAATGGTGAGCATCCGCTTACTTTGGAAGAGATTGGTGAACGCTTTGATTTAACACGTGAACGCGTGCGTCAAATCAAAGAAAAAGCCATTCGCCGATTGAAGCACACAAGCAGAAGCCGCATGTTAAAGTCTTACTTGGGTTAATCCTGATAAGTAAAAATTATAAAAAGGTTGTCAGTAGTGACAACCTTTTTTTTTCGATATTTGAAAAAAAAGAAGATGAAAAAATTAGCCCTAGCTATTGTACTCCTTGCTGCTGCCTCTATAGGAAGTGCCCAAAAACTATTCTCCGTAGACTATGAAAGTCAAGCCGACATTAACGTATTTGTTGTACAATACGAAAGCCAAGCTGATTTAAAAGTATACAAAGTAAAGTATGAAAGTCAGGCAACAGGAAATGACGGAAAATGGTTCTTCACCCAATATGCCAGCCAAGCCAACAAGAAAGTATTCTTCGTCAAATATGAAAGTCAAGCAGATCTAAAAATCTACTTCGTCGATTATGAGAGTCAAGCAGGATGGCGGAACAAATCCAAAATAACGTTGTTGTATTAATCAACATACTCGTCATTCACCAAAATCAATCATTACCTTTGCTTCATGAAAGCAACGTTAATTGGGGCTTCCGGGCTTGTCGGAGGTGAACTTCTAAAACTTCTTTTGGAAGACAATAACTTCCAAGAAGTTAGAATAGTGGTCCGTCGATCTTTGGGTATCAAACATCCCAAACTCAATGAATGTATCATTGACTTTCAAGACGAAAATGCCTATCAATCTTCTATCCTTGAAGGAAGTGTTGTTTTCAGTTGTATCGGTACCACCAATAAAAAAGTAAATGGCGATTGGGATTTGTACCGAACCATTGACTTTGACATCACTGTCAATGGCGCCCGCTTCGCGCATCATCACCATTGTACTCACTTCATTTTTGTATCTGCCATTGGGGCGAATAAAAATTCCGGGAATGCCTATTTACAATTAAAAGGCCATGTGGAAAAGAACATCGAGCTCCAACATCTTCCTCGGGTTTTTGCGTTGCGCCCATCATTGCTAATAGGAAAAAGAAACGAATTTAGATTGGGTGAAAAATTGGCCCAAATCATCATGCCCATATTTAACTTCCTCATCCCCTATTCTTACAAGGCCATCACTGCGCGTCAAGTGGCAACCAAAATGATCTCCCTTTCCCATTCTACCGCAATGGGGTTTCATATAGTGGAAGGAAAATCTTTATTCCAAGTTGAAAATGTCTAGCTTTCATCCCAACAACATTCACAAAAACGGATACGACTTTGTTGAATTAATCAAATGTGAACCCACGCTAGCTCCATTTGTTTTTGTCAACGAATTCAAAACGACCACAATCAATTTTTTTGATCCTGCCGCGGTTAAAGCACTGAACAAAGCATTGCTCAAGAAATACTATCACATTACAAATTGGGACATTCCAGAAGGATTTTTATGCCCACCCATACCTGGCAGGGCTGAGTACATTCATCACGTTGCCGACCTTGTCAAAGGAAAAACCGTTCCGACTCAAATCAAGGTATTGGATATTGGTGTGGGTGCCAATTGTGTTTATCCCATCATTGGTGCAAGCACTTATGGATGGAGTTTCATTGGAACAGACATCAACCAAGCGGCTTTGAAAAACGCAGAGAAGATCAAAAGGGAAAATGTGATTTTAAAGGATAAGCTTGATCTGCGATTGCAAGTCAATGCGTCTCATATTTTTTATGGCGTGATGCAGGCCAGGGAATATTGGGACATCACCATATGCAACCCTCCCTTTCACGCTTCTGAAAAAGAAGCCGACCAACAAGCCCTCAGAAAATTGAAAAATCTGTATGCCGAAAAAATTCCGCTAAAGGAACTCAACTTTAGTGGGCGCAGTCATGAACTTTGGTGCGAAGGCGGAGAATTGCGCTTTGTTTCCAATATGATTCACGAAAGTGTTGACTACGGAAAACAATGCTATTGGTTCACCTCCTTGATTTCTCAAAAAGACAACTTGCCCTTGCTGCAAAAGACATTGCAAGAATGTGGTGCCAAACAAACCACCATCATTCCCTTGCTTCATGGCAACAAGCAAAGCAGAATTTTGGCTTGGTCATTCTTGACTTTACAACAACAAAAAGACTGGAAACTGGCCAGATGGATGTAAAATGAAAACGATCGCTATACTCCTAACCCTCGTTGCTATCAATGCGACTTCACAGGTAATGGTAGATTCAAAAAGTTCACATGACCCCTTGCCGAAATATTCCTTGCAATTTTTTGGCGAGGGCTACTGCGGCCTCTCCACCTATGCATCACGCGACAATCAAGAGGACTTTTATTACAATCACCACCAGCTAAGATTACCGGCAGTCAATTATACGCAAGTGCTTTTCGAAAAAAAATTAGACACTTGGCAATTTCAATTGGGCATACATGATGGAATCTATGTGCGAAGAAATTATGCGGATCAACCCACCCTTTCGCAATTGCTCTCTCATGCCAACATTCAATACTCCGCGCAAAAAGTACCCGGTTTAAAAATAATGGCCGGCATTTTTCCTTCGCACATTGGATTTGAAAGTGCAAGAACTGATGCTAACCTCACCGCGAGCAGAAGCATGTTGGCCGAGAATAGTCCCTATTATGAAAGTGGTATTCAATGCCAATACCAAAGTCTCGATCAAAAATGGAAATTGGGCATTTATTTGCTTACAGGATGGCAACAAGCGCGCGTTGTACTGCCCGCTGAACATTGGTCCTTGGGCTGGAGCAGCCAATACAATCTGCAAGACACATGGACCATTAATTACAATGGATTCTTAGGCTACACAACAACTGGCGTGAATGAAGTGAGAAGTTATCACAATTTGTACTCCCAGATTTCTCGTGAAAAATGTTCTTTCATTGCTGGCTTTGATTACGGAACCGCTAGAATCAGTAATGTTGATCATCAATGGTTTTCTCCCGTTGCTATTGGTCAATTTATCAGCAATAAAAATTGGAAAGCCGCTATTCGTTATGAATACATGCAAGTACCTTCATCAGCATTTCTTTTGATTGATCAATCCACCATCTATGACCGACGTTCAGCCATCAGCGCCAACATCGACTTTACCACTTCAAAAAATTGGTTGTGGCGATTGGAATACAAACAAGCTTGGGGATTAGGCTACGAAAATGGAAACAAAGATTTAAACTGGAGAACCAACAACCTCCTATTGCTGAGCCTTTCCAAGTCTTTTCAATTGGCCTTTTGAGGATCGCCATTCGACTCCTTCAATTTCAATTCTTCTTTCCTCGCGTGCATTCCTTGAGTATATGCTCTCCTTTGTATTGGTGCGATCATCACTGACCCGTGCGGATTTACTTTCACCAAAAGGCATGGCCTTGATCTGCAATTGCTTCCCTAAAAAAGGCTGCAAACTTCCATTGTTCCATGTTCTCAAATCATTCTTAAGCGCCGCAATTCGACGTTGGGTCAAATTCAAATTGTAGTCTCCTGCGGCAAGAGGACTGGCAAATCCTCGCACGATCAAAACCATCGTATCACCCTTGAGCATTCGTGATTCAATGATTTTCATGGCGCGCTGCCATTGCTCATTGCGCAACTTTAGTTGGGTCTCTTCAAATTGATCCCACTCATTCTCATCTTGCAATGCCATTTGATACTCTGTTCCCTTTTTCAAATAAGACAAATAACAATCCGCATATGTCCACTGTGTCGTGGTGTCCATGGACTTGGGTTGCGGTTCATCATTGTGAAAATACAAAGGCAATGGCAGCCACATTTCTAACCATGCAATGTCCCTTGGAATAGAGTCCAAAGGCTGAATTTGTTTGGCTTTCCATTCATATTGATAAATATCCAAGCAACAACCCGTCCCTTGTCGAGAAGAACTCCAAATCCATTTTTGACCCAAACTGTCTTCTCTAATGGAAAGTCCTATATCATTCTGTGAGGAGTTAATCGGCAGGCCCAAATTGCTGACAGAAGTCCAATTATCAGGAGACCCTTTGGCGCAAAAAATATCAAACTCACCAAACCCCAAATGCCCTTTTGATGTGAAATACAATTGACCTTTGTGCCAACTGGGTTCAATTTCATCCAATGGAGTGTTGATGGAATTGTCCATTGGACGAGGAGCCGCCCACTGACCGTCTTGCCAGCGAGACATCCATATGTCCATGCCTCCTTCACCACCCTTTCGGTTGCTGCAAAACAACAAATAGTCATGCCCTTCCCAATGCGCTATGGTGGGCATTGTATTTCGAGTGCCCTTTAAATACAACTTTTCTATTGGCTTCCAATCACCAGCACCATCTTTCACAATCAACTGCACATCATTCTCTGCCAACTGCCCTACTCCAATTTTACGGTTGGCAAAAGTGATAACATGCAATACCGGATAGCT
>CANHIV010000013.1 GCA_947460525.1 Flavobacteriales bacterium | reverse complement strand
TTGGCCAATCGCTCAGAGACATAGGCATAAGTCTCACTCTCGGTTGACTCCAAAGACGTGTAATCCTCACTGTCCAATATCAACAGATCTGCTTTTCCTTCTATGTCAGCGGGAAAAATGGGCGAATCCCAAACACCAAAATCACCATCTGGAACACCTCCGATGACAAGTGGGTCCATCAGTTTTACGCCATCCCACAACACATAGGCATTCCCATAAAAATGCCCACAAGATTCTCCAGATTGGGCTACTGCAATAATATCGTGCACCCCTTTCAATCCTTTGGATCCCAAATTTTGAAGACCCCACGCAGGTTCCAATAAGGGGAAGCTAACACTTGACAATTCTGTATTGTTCTTGATGGCCCTTATTTGGACATAGGTTTGCTTAAAACCAGCCTCTGCAATGTCATCATACAACTGATACCCCATTAAAAACTTCACATCCGATTGGACATTGCTTCCAACACACATTTTGGTCAGCAAACCTCCCCAAATCCAGCCTTCCTTTTCATCACATCGCACATAATACCACGGACTGCCGATCCCCGCAATTTCAACGGTATCGGCTCCACTTTTGATTAACTCACAAACTGAGCCTATGGACAAAGTGCCCATGGCCATAGCATTTCTGTTGGCCTCCTTTCGAAGAGTGGCGTTATTTACCCAAGTATAAATGTGATTGGAATAATAACCTGGATCATCATAGATCTCATGAACCACAAATGGCGACTGCGCGTTGAGGACATGGACCAAAACTACAGCTACCAACAAAAAAAACAAACGCTGATACATTATTCAGAAATTTTTTGAAACATGGTTGTGCTCTTTCCTTCAGCAGTAACGATGGTCAAATGATACAATCCATTGGTCAAGTTAGAGACATTCAATTGCAAATAATTTCGTTCCCAAGGTTGCGTATAATTGTATTTCGAGACCACCCTACCTGCTAAATCAGAGATCATCCATTCATACAAATCAGCACCTGATGTTATGACATCTAAATTCCCCAAAGTAGGGTTAGGATAAATGGATTGGATCTGAAAATTGGGCAACTGAAACACTGGCGCATGCTTCTGAACCATCCACCAAAGATCAGGAATTCCATGCCCCATGTGGTAATCCGGATTGCCGGCTTGCGTTCCTGACGATTCCGCCCAGCTCATCCATGATTGATTGTCGATTCCTGGAATCGCCTGCATAGCACAAGCCATTCCTCCCGTGATCAATGGCGCACTGAAAGAAGTTCCCGAACCTCTTCCAATCGCATCTTGCTGAACAGGGTAATACGTTCTTCTACCTTGCGCGGTGACATTGGGTTTCATGCGACCATCGGATGATGGGCCATGTGAAGAAAAAATAGCATCTATACCCAAACTATCCGTTGCACCAATGCACAATATTTTTTCAGCATCACTGGGTGCGTGCAAATAATACCAAGGATAATTGCCGGAATTCCCTGCGCTGCAAACCACCAAAACCCCACGCTCAGACAACCATTGCGCCGCTTGACTTGCACGGGACACATGGCCATTCATGTCCGAATAAGTATAGTTCATTGTGGTATCATCAAAAGTGGAATAGCCCAAAGACGAATTGATGATATCTAATCCCAATGAATCCGCGAGCTCTGCAGCGGCCACCCAATTGTCCTCTTCTATCCTGTATTCAGAAGCGCTATTCTCCGTTTGAAACAAGTAATAGTTGGCCTCTGGTGCAGCTCCCAAATACTTACCGCTGTCCAATTCAGCGGTCATCAAAGCCAAAACTGTTGTGCCGTGATCACCCCCATCAAATACATTGGGTGCTAGTGGATTCACAAAATCTCTGGTCATCATCAATCTCCCCTCTTCTCTCAAAGCATCAAATGCATGCATTTCCGGTACGTACATCCAACCTACATCAAAAACACCCACATGAATGTCCTTCCCATAAAATCCCGCCTCATGCAATCTTGGAATGGCCAATAAATCCAATTGATTAAAGGCCTTGCCATAAGGCGTTGAACTGGGTTCATTCCACGCAACCGCTATTTCGGTTTCTGTTCTTGTTTTCAGGGACCTTTCCGCTGCCCATTCATGGGGCCGAGCTGCGGTATTCTTGACTTCTACAACAAAAGGCAAATTGGTTATTTTTTCGAGGGCTGTCACCAAACTGGCGCTATCCAAACCTGAAAGATTCACCGTCATCGAATTGAACCACTTGCTCACATGGTGCAAAGAGCCCCCAGAACTATCCAACACAGCTTGCACATAGGTGGGGTTCACAGGCAAATCTTGCGTTGTGATCTCTTTCTGCAATAACGATCGCTTGGCCAATGCCCTTTCCGATAAAAAGGCTTGCGGATACACTAGGCTATAAGGTGTGCCCAACTTGTCAGAAAAACCTACCCAATAAAAACCAGGCGCATTCTGAGAAAACGCCTGCTGCAACAAGCAGCAGATCATCAACAAAGTAAACGATACTCTCATGGCTTGGGCTTTGCCGTGGTACTGATCATTTTGCCATTCTCCCAAACCTCTTCATGCTCTATCTGTCCTGTTTCAGAACGAAAAACTATTTTCCCCTCGTAGACATTATTGAGATAATCGCCTTCTACTTTTACAACGGTACCCGTCAAACGTTCTTTGTGCATAATGCCAATTTTCTGATCTTCTGGCGAAGATGGAATTTTCTCAAAATTGCCCAAATCATAATACTCCCGGAAGGGACCTTCCAATTTGCCATTAACATAAGAGCAACTTCTTTTTGGAATGCCACTTTCATAAAACTCCTCAACATCCTTGTTGATAAAGGACTGTTTCACCACTTGACCCTTGTTGTAATGAACAACCATTTCCTGTCTTCCGTTGGGCAAAAACGACTCCCAAATTTTATCAAATTCCCCTTCAAAATAAACCCCCTTCATCTGCACCTTTCCATCCTCAAAATAAGTTTTAGAAGGACCATGTTTAAGACCCTTTACATATAAACATTCCAAGATCTTCTTTCCCGCTGCATTGCGCTGCTCAAAAGGACCCTCGAGCAAACCATTCTTGTATTGTGAAACACAAACCAAAACCCCAGATTCAAGATACAAATTCACCCCGCCATTTTTCTGACCACCCTGATAATTCTCCTCTGTAGACAATTTACCGTTGGGGAAGTACATTTTCCATAAACCCTCTTTGTCTCTGCGCCATTTCTCATTGACCATTCTACCGACATACCTGCCTTCAGCCAGAAGCGCGCCATCGGCATAAAACATCTTCACATCATTGATGGTAGAATCCGCGATATGGTCCACCTCAGACATCAACCTTCCTTCTTGATCATAGAAATTCCATTTTCCAATTGGCCTGCCATGCTCATATTGACCTTTGTAATACAGAATCTCCGGCTTGTTTTTGTATTGTCGAATCCAAACACCATGGCGCTTTCCAGAAGCGTCAACAGCGTTAAAATCCTTGCCTGGCTGCCCTTGAGGCAGCGCCTGAGGTTGCGCCAACATTTCTACTGAAATGAGGCAAAGCAAAACAGCCGCAAAGGTTCTTAATTTAAAAATCAACATATTCCAAAATTTATGATGAATGTTACGTGCAAATATGGTTCCTTAACGTAATATTGCCATCGAAAATTTCACTAGAAAATTAAAAACCATGAAAGTTACAGTTGTAGGCGCAGGAAATGTTGGAGCTACTTGCGCTGATGTACTCGCACATCGCGAGATTGCCAACGAAATTGTATTGGTGGACATCAAACCAGGTTTTGCCGAAGGAAAAGCTTTGGACATCTGGCAAACAGCGCCCATCAACTTGTACGACAGTCGCACTGTAGGTTCTACAGGGGATTACAGTAAAACAGCCAATTCAGATGTTGTTGTTATTACATCTGGTTTGCCACGTAAACCTGGAATGAGCCGAGACGATTTGATCGCTACCAATGCAGGTATCGTAAAATCAGTTACTGAAAACATTATCCAACACAGCCCAAATGCCATTATTGTTATTGTATCCAATCCTTTGGACGTAATGACCTATTGCGCATATTTGGCTGCCAAGGTTCCAAGCAACCGCGTATTTGGTATGGCGGGTATTCTTGATACCGCGCGCTACCGTGCATTTTTGGCAGAAGCGTTGAATTGCTCACCAAAAGACATTCAAGCGGTATTGATGGGTGGACATGGCGATACCATGGTGCCACTACCTCGTTATACAACTGTCGGCGGAATTCCTGTAACGGAATTGATCGAAAAAGAACAATTGGATGCCATCGTTGAGCGCACCAAAGTAGGTGGCGGTGAAATCGTTAACCTTCTAGGTACTTCTGCATGGTATGCTCCTGGAGCTGCTGCAGCGCAAATGGTTGAAGCTATTGTTCGCGATCAAAAGCGCATTTTCCCTTGTTGTGTTTGGTTACAAGGTGAGTATGGTTTAAAAGATATCTTCTTGGGCGTTCCAGTTGTATTGGGTAAAAACGGCGTTGAGAAGATCATTGAATTAAAATTGAACGAAGAAGAAAAAGCATTGTTGGATGCATCTGCAATTGCGGTAAAAGACGTGATGAACGTTTTGGATCGCATGAACGCCAACGCTTAATCTTTTATCCTCTTTCTTTCAAAGGGCGAATATTATTCGCCCTTTGTTATTCCATGATACGGGCCAATTCCTGCCCCACCCAAGTGCCAATAGCCACTCCCATGCCACCCATGCGCACCGCAACGTAGGTTTTTTCCGAGAGGGATTGAATAATCGGCCCTTTGCTATTGCCCATTCCCATGATGCCACTCCAGTGGTGCTCTATTTCTACTTCCCGACCCAAAAGTCGCTGAATGGTCTCATGCAGATAATGTTTAACATTCTCTGTTTCTTCCAACAGCAATGTGGCTTCCTGCTCTCTAAACATATCTCTTCCCCCGCCGATCAATACTCGTCTTCCCACATTTCTAAAATACACATAGCCCTCTCTTAGATGAAACGTTTGATTCCATGGCTTCTCCAGAATTTCATTGGTGACCAAAACCTGATTCCGTGCAGGAATAACGTCCAGTCCACTGATCAAGCCAGGCGTCAATCCGTTGGTGCAAACCACCAATCGTGACGGCAGAATCCAACGCCCCCGAATTTGAAAGGCCCCCGATGCTACATCAACGGATTCAATATTCAACCCATATAAAATCTCAATTCCCAATTCGCGATTGATCTTTTGCCATTGCGCCAACATTTTTCCTGGATGAATCATCCCTTCGCGATCAATCCCAATTGCGCCAATAATATTCGTTAATCCAAATGGCTCGGACTTTTTTTGATAAGGTGAAAAGCCCAACACATCGTTCACTCGACGGTTCAGATCAGGCAATTGATCCATGGTGCTATCGAACTTGTCGCTTTCATGAGATTCAAAAATCTCCACTCCACCATTCTGACATCCGTCCATTTTGCTCATCGGTATTATATCCTGCAAAGCCTGCAGGCCCATGTACCTGTTTTGAATGGTTTTTAAAACCGATTCCCAACCATTGACTTGGGCATCCGACAATATCTCAGTTGGACTTCCAAAACAAGCAAAGCCTGCATTTCGGGAGCTGGCACCTGCTGAAAAAAAATCCCGCTCAACAACTACAATTCGGGCATTGGGGAATTTCCTTTTCAAGTGATAGGCTGAACTCATGCCCACAATGCCACCACCGATGATAGCAAAATCAATATTTTTTAAGTAAAAATCAAACTCCCAGTAACTAAAATTCATACATTTACGTTAAGAAATCATGCGAATGTATTCATGAAGAGAAGCAAAGTCACTTTTTTCAGTTTTTCATTCAAGAGAATCTTAATTCTCTTGCTGCTACTAGCGGCTAAAAGCGCATGGACCCAAAACACTGTTATTTCATTGAATATTGTCGTCAAAGACGAGGACAATGGCGGTAAATTGGGTGGCTCTGTTGTTACCATTTACAAAAATGGAGGAATATTTGAAACCATCTCGGTTCCGGATAATGGCAAGATTAAGAAAGAACTTCAACTTGGACATACGTACGATATTAAGTTCTCCAAAGATCTTTACGCACCTAAAGTTGCGCGTCTTGACACCCGTAATGTGCCCAAAGAAGAACAACGCGGTGGATATGAATTTGACATGGAAGTTTCTTTGTTCAAAGCGCCAATGGGTTTCAATTTGGATATCATGAAAGAACCTGCAGCCAAAGCGGTTTACATGAGTGATACAGACAACATTGGTTGGGATGAAGATTACATCCGAAAACAAAGAGAGAAAATTGACGCTGAATTAAAAAGGGTTGAATCCGCTAACAAAGCTGATCAAGCCAAATTCAAAGAGTTTGAAAAGCTATTGCAACAAGGCGACGAAAAAGTAATTGTCAAAGATTATGCGGCTGCCATTGCGAAATACGAGCAAGCCCAAGCCATGTTTCCACAACATGAATTGCCCAAACAAAAAATTGCGAAGGTCAAGGAATTGATGTCTGGCGACGATGCCGCGAAAAAAGAAGAAGCCCGTTATGGTTTATTGATGATTGAAGGCGATGAAGCCATGAACAACCATCAATGGGAAGTGGCCAGATCCAAATTCAACGAAGCCAAAAAAATGCGACCAAAGCTCAAAGAGCCAACAGAAAAGTTAGCCGAGCTGGATCGCAGAATGAAAGAAAATGCGACATTCAGTGAGTACGACAATTTGATCAGAGACGCTGATAAACTGTTTGATGCCGCCAAATACGAAGAGGCCATTGCCAAATACAAGGAGGCCAGCAATATTTTAGCCAAGGAATCTTATCCGAAAGAGCAAATTGCAAAAGCAAAAGAGCTCATGGACAAGATGAAAAATGACGCCGATGCGCAAGCCAAAAAGAACAAGCGCTACACAGAGCTCATGTCTTTGGGGCAAAAAAGCATTGATAAGAAAGACTATCCCTCAGCCCTTGGTAATTTTGAAGAGGCCAAGTCAATCAAGCCTGAGGAGTCACTACCTCAAGAAAAAATAGACGAGATAAAACGTCTGATGAAAGAGCAAGAAGATGCTGTCGTTGCAAAGGAAATGAAGGACAAGGAGGATGCAGAAAAAGCAAGAAAGAAGAAAGAATACGACAACCTGGTTAAAATGGCAGATGACATGTTCAAAAGTGCCAATGGAAAAGATTTGGCCAAGTTGACACAGTCAAAAGAATTTTACAACCAAGCATTGGGCATACTACCTGCTGAAGGTTACCCAAAATCTCAAATAGCTGCCATTGATAACACCATTGCACAATTAAAAAATGCTATGGATGCTGATGAACTTGCCCGTCAAATGAAAGAAGCGGAGCGGTTGAAGCAAGAAGCGGACATGCGCGCAGCATTGGCGAAGCAAGAAGAAGATGCATTGGCTGAGCGCCGGAGAAGAGAGGAAGAGGAAAAGGAAAAGAAAAGAAAATTGGATGAAGCACTGTCCAATACCAACACCAACTCTGGTGGTGGCAACATTAGAGGTTCCGCCGCAGAAGACGCATTGGATGCTTTCTACAGGGAAGCCAGAAGACAGCGTGCAGCATTAAAAGCCGATAGCATAGCCCAGGAAAAAAGAAATTTCTTGAATTATGACACTTACTTCAACAAGAAGAACAAGTTGCGATTAGAGACAAAAATCGAAGAGCTCACCAACAAAACGGAATACCTCAGCACCATTCAATCGGAAGGAAATAGTTGGCACATGCGCCGCGTAGACAGCACAACCCAGCAAATAGCAGCGTACAACGACACGGATAGAAAATTAAAAATCAGTGCCCAATCTCATCGTGACACGAGAATTGAATCGACAGAGAACTACAAAAAGATGATGTTTGCTTTGAGCAAAAACGATGGCAATCGTCGCTCCAACATCAATCAAATCAGTACGCTAAAGGACAACATGAAGTTTGAGGATCAAACGTACAACGACAGATCCAAAAATAGAATCGACGGGAACCTTCGCACATTTGAAATGCAAAAGCAAATGGGCGTGAATACCCAGACCTATGGTGCCGAACTTCAAAAGCGCAATACAGAAGCATTCCTAGAAAAAACTGGGGAGTATCAAAGCAACGAAGAGTATTGGGCCAGTGCTGCCAATTCCAAACGCGAAATGAATTCATCTTCTACTGAAAGTCAAAAAGAAGATCTTTCAAAATGGGGCGAAGACAAGAAAGACAGAAGGGATGAAAACCTAATGGCCTTGAATGAAATTCGTCACAACACAGAAATGAATTTGCTTCAAAAGAAAGCGGATGCAGAAAACCGTGGATTTGATCGCAGAGAAGAGTTGTTTGAAAATGCCGTTGTGGAGCCCCAACCTTCACGCACTGAAATCATCGCCAATATTCAACAAGAGCAAGATGCCATTACCGAGCGATCTTATGATCTGGGCAATAAAAAAGTCTTAGAAAGAACCGTAAGAGCCAAAGGTAAAACTTACGTTTACCGCAAGATTGTTTCTACATCTGGTGCCTATTATTTTAAAAACGGAACCAGCATCACTGAACAAACTTGGCGTGATGAAACCACCAATTTGATGACGCAGTAATGAAGATTACCGTGATACATGGTCCCAACCTCAATTTATTGGGGCAACGAGATTCCAGTCAATATGGTCATCTTCAACTTTCAGATATTCAGGATCTTTTGATTCATCAATATCCTTCCATCGACTTTGATTTCTTTCAAAGCAATACCGAAGGGGATATCATTGATCGCATTCAGCTTTGTGTACGTGAAAACCAACCCTTGATCATCAATCCAGGAGGTTACTCGCACACCAGTGTAGCCATCCGTGATGCTTTAGAGATTTTACAGGCGCCCAAAATAGAGGTACACCTTTCCAACTTGCATGCACGCGAGGAGTTCAGACATCAAAGCCTAACAGGAAGTGTCTGTGATGGTGTAATTATGGGACTAAAAGAAAAAGGGTATCCTTTGGCAGTTCAAGCCATTCTCCAATTACTTTGAGAAAGCTTTGATGGCAGAATCCATGATTCTGATCAAGGACTCTGTTTCTCTTACCGACAATTGCTTTCCAACACGATGCGGTGTCGAGCCTTTCATAAAACCCACTTTCTCGCCACCAATGATCCAAAAACTGTTGTCAAGAAACACAAAGAAATTTCCTGGATCTTGCTTGATGACACCAAGCTTTTGAATGGTTCCCAATTTAAAATGCTCCACCCTGCCCCACTTGCCAATCGCATTTTGAATGGTCATCTCTCCAGTACGAATCTGAATTTTCTCCTTTCCCATTTTGCGCCACAAAAACACTTTGGTAATTCGCACAAAAAAATACAACCACAACGAGGATGAAATGATGAAGAAAATGCGATCTGACCATGGCACTGGTTGCAAAGCGTAATAGACAAACACACCACCGCAAAAGGCCCAAGCGATCAACCAACCCAAAAGCAATGATTCTTGCCATCTTGGGATCTTCTGATCAATTTCTATGTGAACTTCCTGGGAATTGGGTTTCTCTACCCAAATTCGCTCTGAAATCTGTTGACGTTTGGTTTGATTCTTCATTTCACAACTTGATAATAAATATCCAAATAC
>CANHIV010000012.1 GCA_947460525.1 Flavobacteriales bacterium | reverse complement strand
TATTTTAAATTGATGCACCGCCTGTACAAAAGAGAATATTTGAGTTCGCCGATGTCTGAATTTATTTCGATGGGGGTGATTTCGATTCTGCTTTTTGTTGGTGGAAAAATTGTATTAGAAGGTCAAATGTCCGGCGCGATGTTGATTGGATATTTGGTGGTGTTCTCGCAGGTTATTCAGCCGGCAAGAGCCCTGTCGGAAGCGGTATTCAAAGTGAGCAAAGGAGCAGCTTCTTTGGATCGCGTCAATGAAATCATGTTGGCCGAGGAGAGTGTTTCTGATCAATTGGATGCGCATGATTTGCATTCTTTTGAAAAGGAGATTTCATTTAAAAATGTTGGATTTGCATACGGAGATCAGCCAGTACTCCAGAACATCAACTTGACAATAAAGAAAGGGGAGATGGTGGCATTGGTAGGACCATCCGGAAGTGGAAAATCTACGATAGCCTCTTTATTGGTTAGACTAATGGATCCGCAATACGGAACAATTGAAGTGGATGGACAGGCGTTGCATTCAGTTCGTTTGCACACTTGGCGCAACCAAGTGGGAGTGGTAACGCAAGACTCCATTTTGTTCAATGATACCATTGCTCGCAATATTGCATTGGGATTTGATCATGTAGACATGGATAGGGTGGTGGCCTCATCAAAGATTGCCAACGCTTTGGAGTTTATTGCCGCTAATCCTAATGGATTTGATTTCAATGTGGGAGATCAAGGAGGCCGTTTGTCCGGTGGCCAGAAACAACGTTTGTGCATAGCGCGTGCGGTATACAAGAATCCGCCATTGTTGATTTTGGATGAAGCTACTTCAGCTTTGGATACCCAAAGTGAACAAGTGGTACAGGAGGCCATCAACAATATGATGCAAGACAGAACCAGCGTGGTTATTGCCCACCGCTTGAGTACCGTTCAAAAGGCGGATCGCATCATTGTTTTGGACAAAGGACACATTGTACAAGAAGGAACACATGAGTCGCTGATGCAACAAGAAGGTTTGTACAAGACCTTGGTCGAGTTGCAGGAGATGTCCTAATCTTAATCAGGTTGTGACGAAAGTTACCTTGGCCTGTTTGGCTCGTTGTATCTTCGTGCTGCAAATTTTATCATTATGAATTCACTTTTGGCCACTTTGACTTTCAAATGCCCAGCATGCCGCGAGGACAGCTTGTACGAAAATCCAAGTCTGTATACTATTCAGGATTTAAGCAAGAACAAGAAAGTATGTAGCCATTGTGGTGCAGATTTGCAACCCGAACCTGGATTTTATTTCGGGGCGGCTTATGTGTCTTGGGCTTTGACTGTTGCCACTTGGGTGTCTGTATTGGTAGCATTGAAATCTTTCAATGCTTGGGGATGGATCGAGTTTGGTTTTTTAACCCATCCCGGAACTTTTCTCATGTCTGGAATCGGCACCAGTTTGGTTTTGTTTCCCTACATGTTTCGATTGTCTCGAAGTATCTGGGCCCACATGTTTATCCCGTTCAACGGCGATAAATAATTATTGACATACCAAAGTATCAATGTATGAACCATAGGCGATAAATGCGCCCAGTCCACCCACAACATTGGATCTTAAGTTGAAAGGAATCGCGAAAGGTCCTCCTCCAGAATTTTCTATGTCATAAATGAATTGAAAGGCAGGGTAATCTATGCTCTGTCCTTTGATGATGAGGGTATCTCCGCGCTTGTAATAGCCGGATTCCTCATTGGTATCATCAAATTTCTTGCTGCCTCTTTCAGTGCCTCTGTAGTAAGAAAAGTCAAAAGTCAAACCATTGAAAAAATCGTCGTTGGTAACAGAATTAAATGGACGAACAAAGTCCGTGTCTTTGGGTTTGCCTCTTAGCTCTACATCAGGCACCCAATTGGGGTAATGATTGATGCGTTTGGCTGCCCAACGATAGCAATTGCCCAAAGTGTCCGGATCATTTAGCGTTGCATAAATAAATCCCAAAGAATCATTGGGATTGCCTGTAGGTGATGCAAACCAAAGGCTATCCAAGGGGACGGGATTATTCATCTTGCTTGTCGCATGCACATGCTGCCCTTCATGGTAAACATCCAATCGGTAGGTGGTACCATATTGTCCCCAAAATTGAGGGTTGAGGGTTGTATAGGCGCACAAATTACTGGTGGACAATTGCTCAACAGGAATGCCCAAAAGTTCTGCAACTTGTTGTTGTTGTTCTGGCGTTAGCGTAGAAGCACTCAAAGCAATGAGCGTATCTGTAACCCCATTGGCCGTTAAGGTTACCACGGCATCGCAGATGTAGAAATTGGCCAAGTCGGCAATCGTCAAGGGATCAAAATAGCCTTGTGAATGACTCAAGAAAATGATGGGGGGCTCGTTCACATCAATGCTTCCTTCTACAACCAATTTTGTTTCACCTTCCGGCAATTCAATGGTGATGTCCTTGTCGCAACTCACGAACAATACAGACAAGCCAAACAGGGCAATGATAATTTTTTTCACAAAACAAAAGTACTCCCTCTATGCCTAAACTGCACCTGTCGATTAACATTTCTTAAAAATGTTCAGGCAACAATGTTTCTGAAAATCAGTTGTAAATTTGAAATGACTCAAAAACAATATCAAGATGAAAAAAACATGGTGGATGATGGCAGGTGCAGCTTTTCTAGGAGGAAGCATGGCATTGATAGGAAACGCGTTGATCAACAAAAATGCAATGTTGAACGCTTGGAGAAGTTCTGGAGCTCCAGTGATGACGGCCAGTTACGAAGGGTCTATACCAGGCGAAATGAATACGGATTTCGTGGCTGCTGCAGAACGCACGGTCAATTGTGTAGTGCACGTGAAGACGGAAAGCACAGTAAATCCGGGGTACAATCCATGGTTTGATTTTTTCGGCTATCAACAGCAGCCCCAAGTGCAATCAGGAACAGGGTCGGGTGTTATCATCTCAGCGGATGGATACATCATCACCAATAACCACGTGGTAGAAGGAGCGCAGAAGTTGGTGGTTACCTTGAACAACAACAAATCCTATTCTGCAGAATTGGTGGGTAGAGATGCCTCTACGGATATTGCAGTACTAAAAATTGATGAGAAAAATCTTCCCGCTATTGCATGGGGAAACAGTGAGGACATTCACATCGGTCAATGGGTGTTGGCTGTGGGCAATCCTTTTGAGTTGACTTCTACCGTTACGGCAGGTATCGTAAGTGCAAAAGCCAGAAATATCAACTTGATCGGGAATCGCCAAACCAACGAAGAAGTTTTCCCAGTGGAGTCTTTCATTCAAACCGATGCTGCTGTAAATCCCGGAAACAGCGGTGGCGCCTTGGTGAATTCAAAAGGAGAGTTGATTGGCATCAATACGGCCATTGCCTCACGCACCGGCGTATTTACAGGTTATTCTTTTGCTGTTCCCACCACAATTGCTAGAAAAGTTGCAACAGATTTGATTGAATTTGGACGTGTGCAACGCGCATTCATCGGGGTAAAAATTGCGGAAGTGAGTGAAGAAGTGGCCAAGGAAAAGGACTTGAACGAGGTGGCAGGTGTACTTGTAGCGGGCATCACCAATGCCGATTCTGAAATGAAAGAAGGAGACGTAATTTTAAAAGTGGGAGATCGTGTTGTAAAGAATGTTCCTCAATTGCAAGAGCAAATTGCCAAGTATCGCCCTGGCGACAAAGTGAAGTTGGGCGTATGGCGCGGCAAGAAATGGGCAGATATCGAAGTGACCTTGAAGAACAGAAGTGGAAAGGCTGAACTCAATAACTTTGATTCAGACGCAGAAGCCAATCTAACCGCATTGGGCGCTGAGTTTGGTGCCTTGACCCAAGAAGAAATGATGCGCTTGCGAATCAAAGGTGGTGTCAAAATCAAATCACTCGCTCAAGGGAAATTAAGATCGGCAGGCATTCAGCCCGGTTTCATTATTACCAAGGTCGACGAAACTCTGGTAGGAGATACCGAATCATTGAAGGCTGCTTTATCGGGTAAAGCCAAAGGAGAAGGGATCATGATCGAAGGGGTATATCCCAATGGAACGCGCGCCTATTACGGCTTTGGATTGTAAATTTCTGGAAAGAAAATACGACAGGAATCTTTTCCTGTTGTATTTTCGAATCCGGTGAGAAAAAAGATCAATATAGCAATCGATGGGTACTCTTCTTGTGGGAAGTCTACCATCGCGAAGGCAGTTGCAAAAGCCTTGAATTATTTTTACGTGGATTCTGGTGCAATGTACCGTGCCATAACACTTTTTGCTCTACAAAACAATTGTTTTAAAAAGGACAATTCTTTGGATGTAGAGGCTTTAACACGCGCATTGGATCATGTTATCGTTTCATTTAAATACAATACGGAAACTGGAGATCAGGAGATTTATTTGAATGGTCAAAACGTTCAAAAGGAAATACGCTCCATCCAGGTTTCCAATCATGTTTCTGCGGTTAGCTCAGTTAAGGAAGTTAGATTGAAGTTGGTTCGACTTCAGAAGCGTTTGGCGGAATCCAAGGGTGTCGTGATGGATGGTAGAGATATTGGCACAGTGGTAATTCCAGATGCGGAATTGAAATTGTTCATGATGGCGGATCATTATATCCGTGCCAAGCGCAGATACGATGAACTAAAAGCCAACGGATTGGATGTTCAATTGGAGGAAATTGAAAAGAACATTGCGTCAAGAGATGCAATGGATACCTCTAGAGAAATAGATCCGCTAAGACAAGCAGAGGATGCAGTGGTAGTAGACAATTCCAATCTGACATTGGAAGAGCAGTTTCAGTTCGTGGTGGGTCAAGCCGTCAAGCGAATTGAAATGGTGAATGCATGATGGATTAACACTCCTTTGTGAGATAGATTCTGGTTTTGTCTTCAATACAATCTCCCTTTCTCCGTTCTTTGAGGAGTGAGGAAGAAAATTTTAAAATATGTAGTTGTAATTCTTGGGATAGTGGGGCTTGTTTCGCAAGGCCTTGCGCAAGCTGTATTCCAGAAAGGAGCGACGCCGTGGGCGGATTCCATTATTCAAAAATTGACATTAGAGGAACAGTTGGGACAATTGTTCATGGTACCTGCCTGGACTGATCCCAAACATCAATACTTCAATCAAAAGGAAGTGGAAATGTGGATACAGGATTATGGTGTTGGAGGAATTATTTTTTTCCAGGGCGGTCCAGATAATCAATTGAAACGAACCCTCCATTATCAATCCCTATCGAAAGTGCCTTTGCTCATTGGTATGGATGCAGAATGGGGGCTGAGCATGCGTTTGGATTCTACCATATTGTATCCCAGACAAATGACATTGGGTGCGATTTCGGATGTAAATCAAATTGAAAAATTTGCTGCAGAAAGCGCGAGGCAACTCAAGCGAATGGGGGTGCATTTTAGTTTTTCTCCGGTGGTAGACATCAACAACAATCCCAAGAATCCTGTTATTAGCAATCGTTCTTTTGGCGAGGATCGAGAGCGGGTTTTGTCTTATTCAATGGCCTTCATGCAGGGTTTGCAAAAACAAAACATTTTGGCTTGCGCAAAGCATTTTCCGGGTCATGGAGATACCAATACGGATAGTCATGAGGACATGCCGCTCATTCCATTTTCCAAGCAACGTCTGGATAGTTTGGAGCTTTATCCTTATCGACCTTTGATACAAAATGGTTTGGGAGGAGTAATGACAGGGCATTTGCAAGTTCCCGCTTATGAAGCCAATCCCAAGATACCGGCCTCATTGTCTCAAACGCTGGTGACAGATTTGCTGCAAAAGGAATTGGGTTTTCAAGGTTTGATCATTACCGATGCTTTGAATATGCAAGGCGTAGCCAAGAATTTCAAGGCTGGAGAAATGGAAGCTTTGGCAGTGCAGGCTGGAAATGATATTTTGCTTTTTCCTTCCAGTATCCCCAAGGCCATTGAAGCCATCAAGAGAGCCATAGAGCGGGGCGATATCACGTTGGAGCAAATTAGATCACATTGTTACAAAGTACTACAAGCCAAAGAGTGGTGTGGTTTAAGTACAGGCCAGTATCCTACGCGTCAAAATTTGATGGCTGATTTGAACAATCAGTCGGCCTTGCAAATGAATCAGGATTTGGTTACTAGATCTCTCACGCTATTGCAAAATGATCGAAAAGGGTTGGAATTGTGGAACGATGCCAAGCGAAAGAAAGCCTTGGTAGTGATTGGAGGAGACTCTACTTACAACATCGTTTCATCGATGAAAGAATTCACGGATTTATCCGTGATGTATTGGCCAAAGGAAGTGGATTCGACTTGGAAGGATACTTTGGATGTGTTGTTGTCATTGCTAAATGGCTACCAAGACGTGGCCTTTGCTTGGGTGAATACATCGAGCAAGGCCGCCAAGAATTTTGGCGTGTCTCCCTATCTATTGGAGAGAGTTTCCAATTGGAATGCAGATAAGAATGTACTGATTTTGATGTTCGCTAATCCCTATGCGCTCATGGGTAATGCAAGCATACATCGAAATGATGTCGTAGCTGTGGCTTATCAGGATGATCCTTTAACGGAGAGGATGATGGTTGAAGCCTTGTTTAGAGCCAGAGGATTTGAAGGTCAATTGCCGGTTGGTGTGGATGAGGTTTGGAAAAGTGGTTGGGGATTGTGCATTTCAGGTGGTCATAGAATTTCTCGAGGGGTGCTGTCCTCACCGGAAAGTTTGAATTGGGTCAAATCCAGAAACGTTCAGAACCAGCCCAGCAAAGCATACACAGAGAATTATTTTGGGGAGTCTGATTTTGCCAAAAGTTCATTGTTTCATTACCATTGGACAAAGGTAGATTCCATTGCCAATAAGGGTGTAACAGACGGGGCTTATCCAGGTTGTCGATTGTTGGTGGTGCACAAGGGTGAAATTGTCTATGATCGTGCCTATGGATATTTGGATAGTCAAAAGACAGCTCCTGTTCAATTGAATAGTGTGTATGATTTGGCATCAATAACAAAAGTAGCCGCTTCAGGTTTGGCCATGATGCACATGATGGATGAACACGAGTGGTCGGTCACGGGAACCTTGGGTGATGATTTGACCTTTCCAAGAAAATCGCATTACGCCAAGATCAAATGGAAAGATTTGATGTCGCACCAAGCCGGTTTGAAGAACTTCATTCCATTCCATACCACACTGTCGAGCGCACATTGGGCTTACCACGCTCCCACTGAATATGGAGTGCAAGTAGCGGATAGTTTGTATACTGATACATTGTTGTTTGATGAGATGAGAGCGATGATTGTTAAAACGCCATTGAATCTACCTGCGAAATATGAATACAGTGATTTGGGTTATTACTTCATCAAGGAATGGATGGAGAAGAAGACCCAAACGGCATACAATATTTGGCTAGATGAACATTTTTATACGCCACTAGGACTCCGCTCAATGGGCTACTTGCCTTTGAGAAAAATGAATAGTTCAATGATTGCACCTACTGAGAATGACAGCCTGTTCCGTCGCCAAGTATTGCGCGGATATGTGCATGATCAGGGTTCGGCTTTGATGGGAGGAGTAGGAGGTCATGCGGGTCTCTTTTCCAATGCTTATGATTTGGCCGTTGTCATGCAGATGTTGATGAATCAGGGAGCTTATGCCGATCGTCAATGGATCAAATCCTCCACCGTTCAGTATTTCAATCAACGTCATTTCCCTGGAAATCGCAGAGGATTAATATTGGACAAACCCGCATTGGACAAGGTAGGAGGGAGCCCTTCGGCTTTGGCCTCTCATGAAAGTTTTGGTCACACGGGATTTACAGGAACCATGTGTTGGGCAGATCCAGAGCAGGAGTTGGTTTTTGTATTCTTGAGCAACCGGATTCATCCCAATGTGGACAACAAAAAGTTGATTCAGCAGAACATCAGGACGCAACTTCACACGGAAGTTTACAAAGAAATATTGTTGCGCAATGCCGAAGGGAAGTAATTTAGCTTCATGGAAAATCGCTTATTGAGAATAGGGATTGTAGGTTATCCTACTTTTGGAGGAAGCGGTGTCGTTGCTACTGAATTGGGAATGGCTTTGGCAGAAATGGGACATGAAGTTCACTTCATTACCTATTCACAACCTGTTCGATTGAATAGGATCAACAAGAACATTCGTTTTCACGAAGTCAACGTTAGTGATTATCCGCTTTTTGTTTATCCCCCATATGAGTTGGTTTTGGCCAGTAAAATGGTAGATGTTGTCAAGTATGAAAAGTTGGATGTACTGCACGTGCATTACGCGATTCCCCACGCATCTGCCGCTTATATGGCCAAAAAGATTTTGGAGGATGAGGGTATATATATTCCTGTTGTTACAACACTTCATGGTACGGATATTACCTTGGTTGGAAAGGATGATTCCTTCAAACCAGTCATCACTTTTGCCATCAATCATTCAACTGCGGTTACCGCGGTTTCGGAAAGTTTGAAGCGTGATACCTATCAGTATTTTGATATCAAGAAGGACATTTCAGTAGTTCCCAATTTTATAGCTTTGGCACCGGAGTGTGATCAATGGCGCGTCAGTGCCCGTGCTGAATTTGTTTCACCCAATGAGAAAATGTTGGTGCACATTTCCAATTTTAGACCGGTGAAGCGCATCATGGATGTCTTGTACATTTTTCAAAAGGTGAGTGCGCAATTGCCAGCAAAGTTGGTAATGGTAGGTGATGGTCCTGAACGCCATAAGGCGGAGCAATGGACCCGAGAAAATGGAATGGTCGACTGTATTGATTTTGTGGGAAATGTCAAAGAACCTCAGGAGATTTTGGCAGGAGCGGATTTGTTTGTTTTGCCTTCTGAATCTGAAAGTTTTGGTTTGTCCGCGTTGGAAGCCATGGCTTTAGGTGTTCCGGTGATATCGAGCAATATGGGGGGGCTTCCGGAAGTCAATAAAGAAGGGGTGTCGGGACATTTGTGTCCAGTTGGGGAAGTAGAAGAGATGGCAGAAAAGTCATTGGAGATTTTAATGAATTGGGATCGATATTCGAAGGGTGCGCGCGAAGTGGCCAGCGCATTTGGGATAGAACGAGTATTGAATCAGTATTTGGATATTTATTATCAAGTTGTGAAATGAAGAATCAAACCAAACGTCAACAGATTTCAGAGCGGATTTGGGTGGAGAAACCCAATTCCCATGAAGTTCATATAGAAATTGATCAGAAGATCCCAAGATGGCAAGAATCGTTGCTTTTGGGTTGGTTGATCGCTTGGGCTTTCTGCGGTGGCGTGTTTGTCTATTATGCTTTGCAACCCGTGCCATGGTCTGATCGCATTTTCTTCATCATTTCATCCTCGTTGTGGTTGTATTTTTTTGTGCGAATTACCAAAGTGTTTTTGTGGCGTAAAATGGGAAAGGAGAAAATTCAGATTCGCACTGGAGAAATGACCATTCAAAACGCGATTGGCAAATGGGGCAGGGTAGAGCATTTTAAATTGGGAACCATTCAAAAGCTCGGTGTCATCAAGCAAGATCCAGGAAATTTCTTTGTATTTCTTGACAACAGTTTTTGGATCATTGGAGGCGAGAAAGTGGGCTTTATGAAAGGCTCAACGCCGCATCGTGTTGGAAAGCAATTGTCAGTAAGAGAAACAGAGTCCTTGATCAGAATCATGGATTCTGCCATCAAAGCTTTCTCAAAGTAATTGGAGAATGGCTTGAACTGCCAAAGGATACCCTTTTTCTTTTAGTCCCATAATTACACCATCACAG
>CANHIV010000011.1 GCA_947460525.1 Flavobacteriales bacterium | reverse complement strand
TATGTGGATCAAATTGCAACATATTTTTCATCTACAGCATTTACCAATGAAGTGAATCAGATTCATCAACTCATCACTCCCTCAGCTTTGAATGATGTCTATCGAACGCTGGACTATGGATTTGATGACAACGATTTTTTGAATGCTTTGACCATCGCGTGGGGCAATCATGTACCTTATGCTATTCTTCCCTATGCGAGCACTCGAGCATCTTCAGCTCTCCAACAAACTTCCAATGCAATTGCTCCAACCCAACCACATTCTTTTCAATGGGAGGTCGTTGATGATACTGTGCACGTGTATTATTGTGCGCCTCAGCCTTTGTTGGGCTTGGCTTACAGAGTGCAAGGTCAGTCCAATTGGAATAACGTACCAGCTATTGAAGTTTATGATGGAATTTGGGAAAACAAGTACAAAGCTGAAGTAAGTGTAAATGGATTTATCGGTTCTTGGGAATGGCAGATGTCTATTGGTGGTATTGAATCCTCGCCTTGTCAAACTTTTTGGACCCACTTTGGTCTCGCTGATCTTGGAATTAAAATTAATGAAGTGGCTCCCTCAGGAACCCCCAATACAATTGATGAAAGTGGGGTGATGGAGGATTGGTGCGAATTGTACAAAATGCCCGGTAGCACTTTTAATTGGAACAATGTGTGGATCACAGATGATGCAACAGACCCCAATAAATGGAAATTAAAGAATGTATCATCCAGCGTGGGTCCCTTTTTTCTGTTGTGGGCGGATGACCAACCAGAAGAGGGATTTCGACATTTGAGCTTTAAGTTGAACAATCAATCTGAATTTGTAGGTGTTTCATTTTTAGACAACGAGGAATTCCATTGGCTCGATTCTCTTTCCTATGCCAACGTTCCATTGTTACAGTCGCTCGGTCGCTCGCAAGATGGCCTAGGCCCATGGATCAATTTTGTAACCAGCACCCCCAATGTTTCCAACGAAATTGTGGAAGTCGCTGAGCTCGGTATGTCCGGAATGGCCCTATATCCGAATCCTACTAGGGACATACTCAATTTTAATCGGACCACGGATGTGACAATTTTTGATCTTTCAGGTCGTGAAGTAGTGGTGACCAAAGACGTGAGAACTGTTGATGTATCATTTCTTTCGTCGGGAATCTATTTTATCAAATTGGACAATCAAACCTTCCTTTTTGAGAAGGTCAACTAGTCATTGCGTTAAATTTTAATTCTATTGGAATAGTTGAACAGTTCATGACTATTTTTCGGTCATGAAAAGTAATTTCTTATTTGTAATGCTATTTATTGCCGCTCTGGGTAGCCAAGCGCAAACCCACCAAGTGGGCAACACCACACTTACTGAATCCAATTTGGTGACAGGCGTCAATGTTCCATGGGAGATTTTGTGGGGACCTGATGATTACATCTGGTGCACGCTTCGCTCTGGTAAGGTGATTCATATCGATCCAACCACAGGAAACTATACAGAGTTGTTGACCAAAACTGTTCCCTACAACGGCGGAAGCGAGCCTGGAATGTTGGGCATGGTATTGCACCCTGATTTTTTGAACACACCCAAAGTATTTGTAGTTTACAATTACAACCAAGGCAATGCCATCAAAGAGCGTTTGGCTTCTTTTGATTTTGATGGTACTTCCTTGATCAATGAGACAGTTTTGATTGACGGGATCGGTGGAAATGCAATTCACAATGGATCACGTTTATTGATTACGCCAGATCAAAAATTGATGATGACAACAGGAGATACAGGTGATGGCGGTGTCAGCAGCCAAGATTTAACTTCATTGAATGGAAAAATATTGCGCGTCAATTTGGATGGCACCATCCCAAGTGACAACCCCAATCCAGCTTCTTATGTATATAGTTTTGGCCACCGCAATGGACAAGGTCTTTGTGTCGGTCCCAATGGTTTGATTTATGAAAGTGAGCACGGACAAAACAACAGTGACGAATTGAATTTGGTAGAAGCCAATCGCAATTATGGTTGGCCAACAGTTCAAGGAGCTTGCAATACCGCAGGTGAGCAAACCTATTGCACGGCCAATAACGTTCGTGAACCGCTTTTGGAATGGTCGCCATGTCGCGCGGTGAATGGGCTTGAGTTTTATACACATCCTGCCATACCTGAATGGCAGAATACCATTTTAATGGCTGTACTTGGTGGTTTGAATTCCAACTATGAAAGGCTTTCTGTTATTCACTTGAGTGCAGATGGATTGTCTGCTACTTGCACGGATAGCCAAGACACTTACTTCCAATCTTTCAATCAACGTATTCGTGATCTTTGTGTGAATCCACACACAGGCGCTTTGTATATGGCTTTGAATGGTGTTAACTATCCAGGATCAGGCCCCAATATCATCAAGGAATTCAGAAATTTGGCTTACCAACCCACCACAACTCCTGTTTATCAAAACCGTCAGAATGTAACGGTTTATCCGAATCCTACAATTGGCAATTTGAATATTGAAGTAACACCTTTGTTGGTCAATGCCAGTTACGAGATTTTTTCTTTTAATGGTCAAAAAGTAAATGCTGGAATATTTACACAATCATTGAATGTCATTCAAACTGAGGGTTGGAGCAAAGGGCAATACTTCCTTCGTGCTTCCAACACAATGGGAACCATCACCAAAACTTTTTTGGTTAACTAATGCAACTGAAATTTATTTCTACTTTGAAATGGGCCTTGATCTTTTGTCAAGGCTTTTTCTTTTTTTCTTCTTCGGCCAAAGCCCAAGAAATCGCGAATGATTCTTTGCCAAGCAAAACTTCCTCCACGCTTGAGGTAAATGCTTTTTCTTATTCGTTGAAACGTTTGATGCAACCCATGTCCGTGGGGTCTATTGACTTGGTTCAATCGAAATTGACCGATGGCGCATCGCTTCAAAATGCCCTGAACACCATTCCAGGTGTTTATTTTGAATCGCGAGGAAACGGCGGAAGTCCACGACTGAATATCAGAGGGTCAATGTTTCGCTCAGCATTCGGCATTCGAAATGTCCGCATGTATTGGGAAGATTTTGCATTAACATCTCCTGATGGAACGACACCTATGGAAGTTATCGATCCCAATTGGATTCATTCCATGGATGTTTTCAAAGGCCCGTCTAGTGTGCAATACGGCAATGGAACCGGCGGAGTAGTTTTGATGAAAAGTTTAAACGTTTCTGGATTGTCTTTCGTTAAGGTGAAACAGTTGATAGGTCAATGGGGCGCGCATCAGCAGCATTTTACCATTGTCCAATCGATGCCCAAACTCTTCAAGTCAAATCCAGGCAATAATCAACGTTCCATTTCCATTTATGCATCTCGTGTTGGCACCAATGGATACCGCGAGCAAGAAGCCAATTCACGAAAGCAGGTGATGGTAGTGCTCCGGAAATTCATTAAAACGCCATTCTTGGCATGGCGTTATTCGGGTACTTTCAAAGGTGAAAATATCTCTGCGTTTCAATGGTACGAAGGTGGATGGCAGTTGCCTGGAAGCTTGAACCAACAAGAAATGCTATTCAACCCGCAACAAGCTCGCCCATTTTCAAAAGCCAATAATGCGTCCTTGTATCGTCGTCGATGGATGTATGGTTCAGGTCAAAACAGAACTTGGAACAAATGGTCCATGAATTGGCGCCTATCGGTCAATGGCGTTTCAAAAGTAAATCCCTATGGCACTTCTCCCATGAACCAAGGATACAAGGATGAAGTGAGCGCGGGTACCAATGCATTATTGAAAATCAATCGTGTTATTTTTGAAAACAACAACATGTCTTGGCAATGCAGCGCAGGTGGGGAAAGTCAATGGGAGGATTATCATATTCGCGAAGCAAATAATGTCTTGGGCAAACCGGGCGCAACCAAGTATGATTTCAATGTGCATTATCTGCAATTCTTTTACTACTTGAATACGCAATGGCGATGGAAAGACAAATGGGTGGTGCAAGCTGGAATGGCCCAGCACCAAACAAATGCTGAAGTGAATGGTCAGTTTGGTGCTGCAAATCAAGAAGGAAATATGCATTGGAATCCTGGAGTAACACCGCGCTGGGCCATTACTTATAGTCCTTTTTCATCTATATCTTTTTATACCTCGAGTTCTTGGGGATTCAGCAATCCCAATGCATTTGAGCAAGTTGATTTTCAAAACAACCGATACAATGCGGGTTTACTTCCTGAACGGGGACGCCAATTAGAATGGGGTGCCAAATGGATGAACAGCATATTCGAAGGTGAGATCACCCATTATTCCCAAAACATGACACAGCTGATTGTTCCCGTTGCTGTTCAAGTGGATTCTCCATTGAGCTACAACAACAATGCTTCCGGCGTTTTTTCCGGATGGGAGGCAACATTGAAGAAAAATTGGGAGATCAACAAGCATCATTTTGATTGCTCGCTCTCGGGCCATCAGACCAATGCACATTGGGTAGAGTACGCATCTTCAACCAGCAATTGGTCAGACAAAAGAATAGCGGGAAATGCTTTGCACGCCGTTTCTGGCACGTTGCAATATTCATTCAATGATGAGTGGATGCTCGATTTTACGCACTTTTGGGTGGATCGTATGCCATTGAACAATGACAACTCTGTTTTCTCTCCATCATACAATTTGACCCATTTGAAATTGTCTCAAGTGATCAATGGTAAGAACATCAAATGGAAATGTGAATGGGGTGTCAACAATGCTTTGAATACTTCATACACTTCTTTTTGGCAATGGAATGATGCCAATGCGCGTTACTTCAATCCGGCTCCTTCACGTAATTTCTATTTTGGCATTACAGCTTACCTCTTAAAATGAGTAATTTTGAAACATGGCCTTTAAAATTCACTCTCCCTTTGAACCTTCTGGTGACCAACCTACCGCAATAGCGCAATTGGTCAAGGGAATTGAATCAGGAGAGAAATACCAAACCTTGTTGGGCGTAACGGGATCAGGGAAAACTTTTACCGTTGCCAATGTGATTCAGCAAACAGGACGTCCCACGCTAATCTTGTCGCACAACAAAACTTTAGCAGCCCAGTTGTACGCAGAGTTCAAAGCTTTCTTTCCGGAGAATCTGGTGGAGTATTTTGTAAGCTATTACGATTATTACCAACCGGAAGCTTTCATTCCTGTCACCAATACCTACATCGAAAAAGATTTGGCCATCAATCAAGAAATTGAAAGAATGAGGCTGAGTGCCACATCTGCACTGCTTTCGGGCAGAAGTGATGTCATTGTTGTCGCTAGTATTTCATGTATATATGGTATCGGAAATCCAAGTGAATTCAACAAGTCCGTCATTGATTTAAAGAAGGGCCAGAAGATGAGCCGCCAAGGTTTTTTGCACAGATTGGTGGAATCCCTTTATTCTCGCGCACTAGTAGACTTTGGTCGAGGTACTTTTCGTGTTAATGGGGATACGGTGGATGTCTTTTTGGCCTATGCAGAACACGCCATCCGGGTTGTTTTTTGGGACAATGAAATTGAATCCATTGACACCATCGATCCATTGACAGGCAAAAAGACCATGAGTTTTGAAGCTACTCGGATTTATCCGGCCAACTTATTTGTCACCAGTAAGGAAACATTGAACGATGCCATATGGGAGATTCAACAGGATATGGTCAAACAAGTAGAGGCTTTCAATAGGGAAGGCAAAACCACGGAGGCCAAAAGATTGGAAGAAAGGGTGACCTACGATATTGAAATGATGAAGGAGTTAGGCTATTGCTCGGGCATTGAAAACTACTCGCGCTATTTTGATAGAAGAGAGCCTGGACAACGTCCTTTCTGTTTGATGGACTATTTCCCCAAAGACTATTTGTTTGTGATTGATGAAAGTCACGTCACGGTTTCGCAAGTATCGGCCATGTTTGGCGGAGACAGAAGTCGAAAAGTGAATTTGGTGGAACATGGATTTCGCCTAACATCAGCAATGGACAATCGTCCATTGAAATTTGATGAATGGGAGATGATGCAGAACCAAGTGATCTACGTTTCAGCAACGCCTGCGGATTATGAGTTGACCAAGTGTGAAGGGGTAGTGGTGGATCAAGTGGTGCGCCCAACAGGTCTGTTGGATCCGCCCATTGAAATTCGTCCAACAAAAAATCAAGTCGACAATTTATTGGAGGAAATTCGAAAAACAGTCGACAAGAATGAAAGGGTTTTGGTGACCACGTTGACCAAAAGGATGGCCGAAGAGTTGGCAAAATATTTTGACAAAATCAACGTTCGTTGCAGATACATTCACAGTGAAGTGCAAACATTGGATCGAATAGAAATTTTAAGAGGATTGCGAGAAGGCGAGTTTGATGTGCTGATTGGCGTGAATTTGCTTCGCGAAGGATTAGATCTTCCAGAGGTTTCGTTGGTGGCCATTATGGACGCTGACAAAGAAGGTTTTTTGCGAAGCAATCGTTCTTTGACCCAAACGGCAGGACGCGCCGCCAGAAACATTAACGGTCGAGTCATTTTCTACGCAGACAAAATCACGGATAGCATGAAAGCTACAATGAGTGAAACGGAACGACGTAGGAATAGACAAATCGAGTATAACAAGGAACACGGCATCACGCCGCGTCAGGTCAAGAAAGACCACATCAGCACGGCTGCCAAAAAGATTTATGTGGAACCTGATTTCAATGGAATGAGCATCGCCGCTGATCCGATCAATCAATACCTCAACAAAGAGCAATTGCAAAGCCTTTACAACTCAACGAAAAAACAAATGGAATCCGCTGCAAAAGAATTGGACTTCTTGAATGCAGCGAGATTGCGTGATGAAATGTTTCAAATACAAAATCAATTAGAAAAAGCAGAAGTATGAAATACTGGATGATATCCGCCACAATGATGTTGGCATTGGTCGCTTGCAAACCGAAAAAGCAGGCCATCGTGAAAGAAGAAGACGGTTTGGGTGCAATGAGCGAAATGCTCGTCGGCAATGAAGGATTTATTGAAGTAAACAAAGATTACCTCGGTCCAGCCAAAGGTGATGCAATTACAATCAATGCATTGAAAGTGGTTGGTGATAGCCTATTTGTTGAGGTTCAATACTCAGGTGGTTGCAAAGAACATGAGTTTACCATGTTTACCAACGGTAATTTTTACAAGAGTCTGCCTCCCCAACTTCCATTGTTCTTGGAGCACAATGCCAACGGAGACAATTGCAGAGCGCTGAAGATGGAGACATTAAAATATGATTTAAAACCTCTGCGATCCACACAAACCAAGAAGATCAAAGTATTTGTCAATGATGACAAAGAGCACATGGTCGAGTATTCTTGGAAATAATAATGAATTCTCGTTTCAAAGAAATACTCGCGAAAGGTTCGATTTTGCTGGGCGGTAGTGCACTCGCCCAGCTTTTTACTTTTTTATCCTATCCGATTCTATCCCATTGGCTGACCTCAGACAAGTGGGCGGTTTTTGGTGTATTCTCTGCTGTCGTTACCGTTTTTGCAGTAATGGCCAATGGGGGATACGAGCAGGCCATTTTGTTGCCCAAAGAAAATGAAAAGGCCATTGCGCTCTGGCGTCTGTGCGGTCGATATACCATCGGCGTATCGGCGCTGGGCACAGGACTGCTAATTGTAAAGGGAATTACCCATCCTGAATGGTTATCAGAAATGCATTTTTTTGGTGGATTCGTTGCGATTTTCAGTAGCATTTATTTTGAAGGATACATCATTTCCACGGTGGTGCTTTTGAATCGCATGGAGTTGTACAAGGTTTTAGCAAAAGGCAGGGCCATTCAGGCAATGGTTACTTTACTACTTCAACTATTGCTGGCATTCTTATACTCAGATCTTCCATCGGTTCTCATTTGGGGATGGGTGGCAGGTCAAGGCGCACATTATTTTTGGTTGAACTTACATGCGCGAAGGGTAGGCGTTGCGGCTGAGAAAATGGAAGTACCTATTCGCTGGGTGGCTGCAGAGTACAAAAGGTTTTTCCGTTTTTCAATTGTCTCGTCATACATCAATACGCTATCCAGGCAGTTGCCTTTTATTTTGCTTCCATTTTGGGTGTCCGATATTTTTCTTGGGCAATTCACTTTTGCCCACAAAATTTTGAGCGCTCCTTTGGGGTTAATTGGAGCAACCATCACCCAGGTTTTTAATGCACAATCAAGCAAGGCAAAGAGGGGAGAAGCTGAAGCCATTCATGGTCTTACGCGACAATGGTCAAAATACATGTTGTTTCTAGGAATGCCAGTAGTTCTTGCTTTGGTAGTATACGGTCCCGATATTTTTGAATGGGTATTTGGGGCAAATTATAGAGATGCCGGTAAAATGGCGCAATGGCTGAGCCCATGGCTGTTTTTGTTGTATTGGATCAGTCCACTATCAAGTCTAATCAGTACAGAAAACAAACTCAAAGAACATTATTACTACAACCTGGTGCTTTTTGTTTTTAGAGCAGGAACCTTGTTTTTATTGGCCAGCTTCTATTCAGGTGAAACAGCTGTGCAAGGTTACTGTTTGGTAGGCGGCTTGTTTGCATTGGGGATGTTGGCATGGTTGTTCTCGTTGTCAAAGAAGCAAAGACCCATTGAAGCGCGTACAACTTCACTTGATGAGGTGAGCCTATTATTTACGGGCGATACATGTTTTTCAGGCCAATTTCAAACGGCGCTAAAAGAAAGGAAAGAAATTTTCAGTGATGAATTGTTGGTGAAGTTTAAAAATGCACAAGCCGTTTGCGTGAATTTTGAAGGTGCTGAAACTTTATTGATGAATAACAGAGCGAGCGGTGATTCAGTAACCAACGCGCCAGGAAGCCTTCAATACTTGAACATACGAGGCGTCAATGTTTTCAATTTGGCCAATAACCACCTCATGGATGAGGGCATAGAGTTGGCAAAAGAGAATGTTCGGCAAATCTATCAGCAAGGGGATGCACCCATCGGATTAAATGAAATGGGAGAGTGGTCCTTAACTCCACATTATGTTTGCTTCAATGGTATAACCATCGCGCTGTTGGCCATAGAAGAAGGTGACAAGTATTGGAAAACTTCATTGATCAAATCGGCATTGGAAGATGTTCGTCGAAATGCAGATTATATTGTACTTCAATACCACGGCGGCGAAGAATATTCTCGCATTCCATTTCCATTCAAAAAAAGAAGATTACAGCGTTTATTGTCCTTGGATGTTGATGTATTAATTGCGCATCACCCGCACGTGGCGCAGCCTTTGGTGCATCAGAACGACAAATGGTTGGCTTATTCATTGGGCAATTTTGTTTTTGATATTGAGGAGCACCAAGGAAGGGAAGGAGTGAACGAGGGCCTCATCATCGAACTTAAAATCAATGAAGAAGGATTGAAGTGCAATGGAATTCCAATTCATATCGATGCTAAGGCTGCTAAAATTTCAATTTCGAATAACGCTGTTTGGGAAAGTACGCAAAGGGACTTTTATCAAAACTCCTATTGGCACCAGTGGGCCAAAGAGTGTCATAGAATCAGAAATCAAGAAAAGGAGTTAACACTTATCAGAACTTCCAAAGAAGGGCTTTCTTCAATAGCCATTCGACCTTCAAATTCCAAATGGCAATCCTTGTTCAATGCGCCAAGACGTTCGCTATTCCTTGGCGATATCTTGTATAGATGTATATTTAGATTCCTATGAGTATTGAGTTTCTGTTGAGTAATCATGCTGTTTTTCCTTGGACAACCAATAATGTCGGTAGTTTCAGAGGATATATTTACGACAGCCATGACAAGAAAATCCAAGGAATTGAAGCCATT
>CANHIV010000010.1 GCA_947460525.1 Flavobacteriales bacterium | reverse complement strand
CGTCGTTTATTGGTTCAGCACTAATTGAACTTTGACATTACCATATTGGGCTGTGGAGCAGCGACGCCAACTCAGCGTCTATCGCCCACAGCCCAATTTGTTTCTATACATGAGCATTCGTTTTTAATTGATTGTGGTGAGGGAACCCAGATTCGTATCCGAGAAATGGGTTTCAAAATGCAAAAGATTGAAGCCATTTTCATCTCTCATTTACATGGGGACCATTTCTTTGGTCTGATGGGATTGCTCAGTACCTTCTCACTTTTGGGACGAACGAAAGACCTTACGGTCATCGCGCCAAGAGATTTGGAACCTTGGATTTTTCAAACGTTAAGAATATCCGATTCTTATCTGACTTTTCCGGTGCATTTTGTAGCTACTGAAAAAAATGAAAGTGCAGTGGTTTATGAAACTGAATTTCTTACAGTCAAGGCAGTGCCAGTGAAACACCGCATAGCGTGTCATGCTTTTTTATTTGCTGAGAAACCCCACCCATTGAAAGTCAAAAAGTATTGCATACAAGATTATCAATTGGGCATTGAAGAAATAGTTAAGTTGAAGCGGGGAGAAGATGTCATTAGGGAAGGGGGAGAGGTTATTCGAGTCTCCTCTGTTTGTGAAGAACCGCAGCCTCAGCGCAAATACTTTTTTTGCTCAGATACATTGCCATTGAAATTGAAAGATGCAGATCTTTTCAATGTTGACTTGTTGTACCACGAGTCAACTTTCTTGGACGATCATATTGAACGAGCAGCGCATACTTTTCATTCAACCGCACGCCAGGCGGCTCAAGTAGCCAATCATTTACAAGCCAAAAAATTGTTGCTGGGTCATTTCAGTGCGCGATACCATGATTTGTCATTGTTTGCGACTGAAGCTCAACTAGAGTTTGCAGAATCGGAGGTGGCCAAAGAAGGTTCCACCTATTCTATTTCCTTATAAACAAAACGTCTCAATGACACGCCCGCTCAGCCATTCTCCAATGAAAGGCGAGTTGATGGATTTGGATTTCCATTCCTTTTTTTCCACCAAAGTGTTTTCAGCAGTGCTAAACAAAGTTGCACGAACTTTTTCTCCTTCCTTGATACTGTTGATGGGTAAACCAAAAATGCGAGCAGGATTCGAGGTCCATTTTTCGATGATTTGTTCCATGGACAAATCTCCCTCTAACGCCGTAAATGCAATTTGAAAGGCGTGTTGAATACTACTTATCCCAAATGAGGCATATTCAAACTCGACATTTTTTTCTTCAATAATTACCGGTGTATGGTCACTCATGATCAAGTCAATCGTATTGTCAGCAAGTCCTTTGATCAATGCCTCACGGTCTTTTGAAGTTCGGAATGGAGGAAGTGTTTTTAAGTTAGATGGGAACAATTGCAAATCCTCATCTATGTAGCTCAATTGATGCGCTGCAATACCACAGGTTACCGCCAGGCCAGACTTTTTGGCTCTTCTAATAAGATCAACACTCTCACTGCAAGAGATATTGGAGAAATGCAATCGTCCACCGGTGTATTTTAATATTTCTAAGTCCCGCTGAATCTGCATGTATTCACTAACACTGCTCAATCCTTTGGTCCCCATCATTGTACTTGTTTTTCCTTCATGCATCAAACCACCAGGGTTCAATTCATGGTTAAAAGGCAATACTATGACGAGGCCATTAAAAGTTTTGGAATATTCTAGCGCACGGGCAAGTAAAGTAGTTGAAACGGGCGCTTTGTCATCTGAGAAAGCAATGGCTCCGGCATTCTTCATGTCAAACATTTCGGAAAGTTGTTTTCCTTTCATTTGTTCTGAAAGACAACCAACGGGGTGAAATTGCACGCCGTTTTGTCCATTTTGTTTGATGTAGGCTACTTGTGCTGCTTGATAGGTTGGTGGTTGATGCGAAGGGAACACCACTAGGTCGGTAATCCCCCCTTTTCTGGCTGCGGCACTTGCAGAGGAAAATGTTTCTGCATCCTCATTACCAGGTTCTCCCACTCTAACCTGCCCATCAATCCATCCGCTAGAAAGGAACAACTCTTTTCCTTCGATTATTTTTGCTGAGGTCGGAGGCGCAATGGATTTGGCAATTTTTTTAATGTGGCCTTTTTCCAACAGGACATCCATTTTCTTTAAATGATGGGGACTGTTGGGGTCGATGATGGTAACCGCTTTGATGCAAGTATTTTTTACATTTTCCATATGCCGATCAAAATTGATTCTGTCAGTAAACTTATTAGCGCAAAGATGACGAGGAACCACCACAGATGCTGGCCATCATCCATTTTGGTAACCAAGTTTCCAATGTTGTCCATTTCATCATCAATGATTGCGATTTCAAAATTGCCACTGAGATTACTTTTCCAGTTTTCAAGCTCCTCTGTGCTGTGAAATTGCAATTGAGATTCTTCTTTGCCAGCATTCACACCGATGGTGTAAACACTATTTTTATTCCACCTTAAATCATAGTGGCCGGACGCGGGAAGAAAAGAACCCATCGAGATTTCAATATTGTTTTGAATATTTCTTACAAGTGGGATAAAAGATTCTTGGGTAGTTCGATGCTGCAATTGTAACTGATTGTCTCCTTCAAGTTTGAGGTTCTTGAGTTTCAACGGAGTGTTTTGACCCAAAGTGAAATTAAGGGGTTGCGGGAATGATGCCAACTCGGACATTCTTAGCAACGAAATCGGAAAGAGACTGTGCCCAAATAGATTGGTATGATCATGATCAACATTGATCAACCACACCCATCCATTCCCCAATGAGGTATACGCAATCATGGGGTCGGAATTGATGTAGGGCAGAACATTAACCAACGAAGTGGATGGGGTCCATTTCAAATGTTTTTCAGCGTAAGGCAATGCAAATTTTTCTTTGGAATCAAAAATATTTCTGAACAATACGGACTCGTAATCCAAAGTCTTACCTGTCATATTTTGACTGACGACTTCTGCCTTGGTTCCTAGATTTAATTGAGCAAAAAGCGAACTCCAATCCGATGAAGAAGTTAGATTGGGCAAAAGAATGAGCGTTTTTCCGTCTTTCGTCGCTTCGATGGCGGCAGCCAATATTCCACTGGATAAATTGGCGTTGTTTTCGAGAATTAACACCTCATTGCTTAGCCAAGATTGAACATCCACATTTGAAGCTGAATAGCTGGAAGTTTTAAAATGAGGATCATTGAAGAAAACTTCGTCGGAATGGGTGTTTTCTCCAAGAATACCAATTGTTCTGGATGATTCAACACGGTAAGAGAAATAATGTCGGTTGTCAAATTGAATAGGGAGGTCGTTCAGTATGATGGTCCCAATTTGTATACCCTCACCCATTGGGGTAATTTGAAAAGAAACCTCTTGTTCTCCTCCAGCGGGGATGGAAACACTCGTGACACCTTTGTTTTGATCGTTGATGTTAAGTTCGCAGCGTACATTTTGTATATCGGTGTTGCCGCTATTTTTCAATTTTACCAGCAGCTTTTCTTCTTGTCCGGTGAGGTGGGAGGGAGAATCAAAATAAAGGCTGTCTACAAAAATGTTGGGACTCTCCTCATTCTGAACAGGTATGCATCGGTAGGCGATATCAGGTATCAATTGAATATCACCCAAATTGGAGGTTGATTTTTGAAAGTCAGATATCCAAAAAACTTTCTTGTTGGGATTTTGGTCTTTTTCCAAGAGGTCTTTTTGGCGCTCCCAAACTTCATCAATTGAGCGATGAATGGAACTCAATTGAATGGATTGTACAATTTCTATGGCTTTGTTTTTCGATACAAAATGTTGTTGAATGCCTTTGAAATCATTGGAGATGATTTGAAAAAGGTCATTGTCATTGTAGGCAAATACAATGTCCAAGGCTTTGTTTTTGGCGTGATCGAGCAAAGAGATTTCGTTTTTGTCGTTCTCCATGCTCAAGGAGTTGTCCAAGTAGATGGATACCAATTTTTTTCCGGAATTGCCTCGATCGTTGGGTAGAATGGGTTGCGCAAATGCCAAGACAATGGCGGCAATGGCCAAAAGGCGTAAGAGCAATATGACCCAATGCCGAATCTTAGACTTTTTGTGACTTTCTGTTTTTACTTCTGATAAAAATGAAGTGAACGGGAAATATAAGGTCTTGTGTTTCCGAAAATTAAAAAGATGCACGATAATCGGAACAGAGAGAGCCGTAAGTCCCCACAACATTTCAGGCCTTAGGAAGTGCATGTGACAAAGATAAGGGATGAATACTTAGTATTCAATACGACCATCAACCATTTTTAAAATTCTATCAGATTGACCTGCTAGTTTTTCGTTGTGAGTGACAATTACAAAGGTTTGTTGCATTTGCGTTCTCAATTGAAAAAACAATTGGTGCAATTCCTCTGCGTGATGTGAATCCAAGTTTCCTGAAGGCTCATCGGCCAAAATAATGGCGGGATTATTCATCAACGCACGAGCCACAGCCATTCGTTGTTGCTCTCCCCCGGACAACTCAGAAGGCGAGTGGTGGTGACGCGTTTCAACATTCAGTAACGTCATCAAATCCAATGCGCGTTTTTTGGCATCACTCTGCGGGGTGCCAGCAATTAATGCGGGCATCATCACGTTTTCAAGTGCGGTGAACTCCGGAAGCAAATTATGAAATTGAAATACGAAGCCAATTTTTTGATTTCTGAACTTGTTAAGGTTAGAAGCGTTTAGCTTGAAAATATCCTGACCATCAAATGTGATGATTCCTGAATCAGGGCGATCTAAAGTTCCCAATATCTGCAGTAGCGTGGATTTTCCAGCTCCGGATGCTCCAACAATAGAGACCACTTCTCCCTTTTGAATGGACAAATCAACACCCTTGAGAACTTCCAAAGGGCCGTAATTTTTCTTTAGATTTTTGATTTCAATCACTTTGCAAAGTAAAGCAGGATTTCGCTTACCTTCGCACACGAAAAATATTTGAGAAATGAATATTCACGAGTACCAAGGAAAGAGCATTTTAGCGCAATATGGAGTTGCGGTTCAACGCGGTTATGTGGCTTCAACACCGGAAGAAGCAAAAGAGGCAGCTGTGCGCTTGCAACAAGAAACGGGCACAGGATGGTTTGTGGTTAAAGCACAGATACATGCTGGTGGTCGCGGAAAGGGAACCGTTACTGAAACGGGTTCTCGTGGAGTAGTTTTGGCAAAGAGCATTGATGAAGTACCTGAAAAGGCCAATGGTATTTTGGGTGGTCATTTGGTTACTTTGCAAACCAAAGCTTCAGGAAAGTTGGTAAGTAAAGTTTTTGTTGCTGAGGATGTCTATGCTCCAGGAGCTAGCGAGCCTCAGGAATTCTATATGTCTGTCTTATTGGACAGAGGTCAAGGACGCAATGTCATTGTTTATTCACCCGATGGTGGAATGAACATTGAAGAGGTGGCTGAAAAAACGCCAGAGCGTATTTTCAAAGAAACCGTTGATCCATTGACTGGGGTAACCGATTTTCAAACCAGAAAGATAGCTTTCAATTTGGGATTGAGCGGTGAGTCCTTTAAGCAAATGGGTAAGTTTGTTAAGGCGTTGTATGCAGCCTATGTGGGTTGTGATGCAGCGATGTTTGAAATCAATCCAGTATTAAAAACATCAAATGATCAAGTCATTGCGGTGGATGCCAAAGTTACTTTTGATGGAAACGGTTTGTTCCGTCATCCTGATTACTTGGCCATGCGCGATGTTACTGAGGAAGATCCAATCGAAGTGGAAGCTGGTGCAGCTGGTTTGAACTATGTGAAGCTTGACGGAAACGTTGGATGCATGGTAAACGGTGCTGGTTTGGCAATGGCTACGATGGATATCATCAAACTAAGTGGTGGTGAGCCTGCTAACTTCTTGGATGTGGGTGGTACCGCAGATGCCAAGCGTGTGGAGACAGCGTTCAGAATGATCCTACGTGATTCTTCAGTGAAAGCAATTTTGGTAAACATCTTTGGTGGTATTGTTCGTTGCGATCGTGTTGCTCAAGGTGTTGTGGATGCATACAAGAACATGGGAAATATCGAAGTTCCTATTATTGTTCGCTTGCAAGGTACCAATGCTGTAGAAGCCAAAGAATTGATCGATAACAGTGGATTGGCTGTGCACAGTGCAATTACATTGCAAGAAGCTGCTGATAAAGTAAAAGCTGTATTGGCATAAATGATTTATAGTTTTAACGAAGAAAGCGCAATGGACTTACGTTCATTGCGCTTTTTGGTTTTATGGCCCCACAAGTTGGGGATGGAAGAGTGTCTCTTGGATGTCGATTTCAAGGCTGGTACAAGACATTTTGCTGCGCGAAATCATTTGAATGAAGTTGTGGCGTGTTGCACAATGGTGCTTGAGCCAAAAGAGATAGAAGCGGAGGTTTATGGAGTTCGTTTGCGCGCCATGGCCACGCATCCCAATATCAGAGGAAAGGGAGCAGGGAAAGAATTGCTTTTGTATGCCATGTCAAAGTTCAAGGATGCCAAATTTTGGTGTGACGCTAGGGAAGTAGCAGTACCCTTTTATTTGAAATGTGGATGGAATGTGCGCTCCGAACCTTATGATATTCCTATTATTGGGAAACACTTCCTCATGAGCAAATAAAAAAGGCGGTCATTGACCGCCTTTTTTATTTATAAGTATCTGTTTATTTCAAGAAACCAAATTGCTCACTGTACATCAACATTTGCTTTGAGAACTCATTCATGTAGGTAACTTTGATATCCGTGATATTTCCGTACTGGTCTGTGACGGGCACTAGCAATGGATTCATGAATCCGTTATAAGGTGGAATATTCAGTTTTTCAGAACGATAAACCACTTCTTTGTGCATGTCCGGGTCCACTTTTTTACCATACCCGTCAGCCAAAGCTTTGGCAGCTTCGTAGTCTCCTTGAGAAGTGATTCTTTGAACTTCATTTAATAGTTTACCAACATACATGCGAATGGTTTTGTAGTCTTTGATGTCAAAATAAGTTTTGCCATCTTTATCTACTTTGACAATAGCAGGGTTTTCACTGGCTTGCGCTTGCTCAAAGATCCAATTGCAAATCCAGGCTCTGTTGCGCATGTGCGCTTCTTCAATTTCTTCTTCAAACTTTAATCGGCGCAATTGTACCATCATTCCATTGCGGAAATAACCATCGTACTCGGCCATTCCTACTTCTAGGCTAGGAATCAATCCCCATTCTACCAATTGAGGATCCATAACATAGTACAATGCAACCAAATCGGCACGACCCTCCTCAATGGTCGAGGCAAACTCTTTTAGCGTTTGAGATGACGGGGCAACACCATTTTCCAACTGACCGCTGGCATGTCCAATCACTTCATGCATAGCAGTATGCATCTTACCAGCGATTTCTCCGTATTTGATTGCACGATCAACTTCCTCTTGGTCATGGGCAAACTCAGTCAGCATGCCGGCTCCACCCGCCTTATTGTTGGCATCTTCGATATTGCCAAGGCTTACACTTTTTGATCCATGCATGGTGCGAATCCACTGCGCATTGGGAAGATTAACACCTATCGGAGTAGCTGGATTAGCGTCCCCTGACTCACCCGCAACATTGACAACTTTGTAGGTGATGCCTTTAACTTCTTTCTTCTTGTGTTCTGCACTGGTTGGGCTGTTGTCTTCAAACCATTGCGCGTGGTCCATCATTACTTTCATTCTCTCACTGGCTTCGAAATCATTGATTTCTACAATGGTCTCATAGGAGCCTCTGTTGCCAAGTGGGTCATTGTATACTTCAACAAAACCATGAATAAAGTCAATGTCACCTTCTGTAGCTCTTGCCCATTGAATATTAAAGTCGTCCCAAGCTCTGAGATCTCCAGTTTTATAGAATTGTATCAGCTTACGAATGACAACGGCTTGTTTGTCATTTTCAGCAACACGCTCTGCTTTCTCCAACCAGATCACTACTTGCTCCAGCGCTTTGCCATATTTGCCTCCAACTTTGTATACTTCTTCTTGAAGTTTGCCATTAACTTTTACGAGATCAGCATTGATGCCATAAGAAAGCGGCGTGCGGTCTTCCGATTTTATTTTTGAAGCGTAGTAGGCCAAGGCTTCTTCAGTTGAAATGCCAGGGCCATAAAAGTTGACGGACGAATTTTCTACAAGTCCTTTTGCAGCGTCTTTTTCAACTTTTTTGGCCGCAATATTGGGATTGAAAATAACCTCTAAAATCTCGGTCGAAACTTCGGTCTTGGTTGCCTTGGCTATTTCTTGCAAGTACGATTTAGAAAAAAGTGGCTGATGTTTTAAGTTGGAGTAGTGGTGATGAATTCCATTGCTCATCCAAATCTGCTTCAAATAGGTTTCGAATGATTTCCACTCTGAGCTATTCTTATCGCCGGAATATCTCGTATAGATACTTTCCAGTGCTGTTCTAATGGCCAAATTGTATTTGCCATTTTGCGCCCACATGATATCTCTACCAGCTAATCCTGCCTGTGTTAGATAGTAAACCAATTCTTTTTGACGTGGTGTAAGCCGATCAAAATTGGGCAATTCATATCTGAGGATTCGAATATCGGCAAAGCGATCCGCTTCATATACAAATTCTGCATCCGTGCTTTGTTTTTCTGCAGTCTGTGCCGAGACCGTATAAGATTGGGCAATGGCTGCCAATACGAGGATTCCGGTAATCAGTAGTTTTTTCATGATCATTCTAATTGAGAAACCGAATATACAAGTGGATGGAATGGGGACTTTTTAAGAAATTTCAATAAAAAGCCCGACTTATTAACAAATTAACAGGGTTCCTTTTTATCTTCGCTTCATGTTGAAATTGACTACCTCAGGTGTGAAAATTGAAGTGCGTACCAAGTACGAAGAAGGTATCAGTAGTCCGGTATTGAACAGTTATGTTTTCTCCTACGAGATTACCATTCACAACACCAATGATTTCCCCATTCAGTTGATGCGAAGATTCTGGGATATTTTTGATTCATCAGGACAATGCAGAGAAGTAGAAGGTGCAGGTGTGGTGGGAGAGCAACCTTACATTGCTCCAAATGCGACATATACATACAGTTCCGCATGTGATCTCAAGAGCGCTCGCGGAAAAATGTCTGGATATTACACAATGAAGAATCACTTCACGGATCAATTGTTTATCGTACAAGTTCCAGATTTTCAGTTGGAAGTTCCTTTTGTACTGAACTAAAAAAGAAATTATTGAGCATAAAAAAAACCGCCAAAAGGCGGTTTTTTATTTGAGGGATTCAATATTATTAACGTTGAGCGCGCTCTTCTGCTACTTTAACATTGATTCGACGACCCTTCAATTCGCTTTGATCCAAAGCGGAAATTGCAGAATGTGCAGCATCGTCGTTGTCCATTTCAACAAAACCAAATCCACGTGAGCGACCTGTCTCACGATCCTTGATGATGCGAGCGCTTGTTACGTTTCCGTAAGATTGAAATGCACTCTCTAACTCTTCTCTAGTAAGGCTGAAGGGTAAGCCTGAAACAAAAATGTTCATGAAATAAAAATTAAAAAAATTAAAAACCTATGGTTTAATAGGTAAACAAATATAGACGAAATAATCAATTTTCAAAGCTTTGTGTGAATTTATATTTCATATTCGCAATCGAATAAAAAAAATGCTACCATGAATTTAGTGAATTCTATCGATTTATCAGGCTATTGGAAGGCTGGAAGAACATTTGAAAATTTTTTCGAATATGTGAAAGATCTGCATGAGAAAGGTCTAGTGACGGGTGATATCCAGAGTAAAGAATTATTGGATTACAGTTTATTGAATGAGAAAAGAATGTCTCGTATTATCAAGCACGGCCAATCTTTTCCTGTTCAAGTGGAAAATGAAAGTCCTTTGAAATATGCCTTGGTAATTACTGAAGGTTGGTG
>CANHIV010000009.1 GCA_947460525.1 Flavobacteriales bacterium | reverse complement strand
ACCTTCACTAGGTTCGAGTCTTCCTGCTCACCGATATACAAATTGAAGCCCATTTCCTTCATGTCTGCTGGAGCCATGGCTACATAGTTGTCCCATGTAACTTTAGAAATAGGATCAGGAGTTTCTTGCAAAATGGGGTTGTTGGCATGGTTACCCAATCCCATATTCACCGCTGTGTACAACGACATTTCCCAAGCACCTGAACGTGCTGAGTTGATCGAAGATACAGCACCACGTACATCCATCGAAGATGAAGCAACCGGAGCAGCAGCAGCAACTACTGGAGCTGCACCCGCAACCGCAGTTGGATCTTCCACTACAGTTTGTGCAGCAAAAGTTCCGTTGTGAACGGCAGTATACCAGTTGGTATCCGCATCCATCATCGCTGGTGTATAAGCCCCATTAAAATTCAAACGCAAATAATCATAGTAACTCATGTTGTTACCTGACCATGCCAAATAGTTCTCACCAGCAGCACGCGTAGCATACATCGGGCTGATGGTAGGCTGAACCAAATCAATTCTTCCTGCAACTGCACTCAAGTCATCCCAAGACTCCAACTGGTGGTGATCTGGGGCATGATAAGTACATTTGGCCGCAGTTTCATCCGCATACAAGGAAGTAGCAACAGTGGTCTTCACCTTTGCCATTGCACCTGCAAAATTCAAATGCGATAGGTTGTAATTGGGGTTGCAACCATGAACAATCAATACATCTACTGCACCACTGTTCATCTCAGCAACCAAAGCAGCTACTTCTGCATCATTGCCTGCGAACAAATTCAAATGTTGCGTCATGTTCAATGTTGCGCCATAATTGCCCAACATTTTGTTGATCGCAACTACAACACGCTGAATATTTGCATCATTGCTTCCTGCAACTACAATCGAAGCACCATTGGCTGCTTTTAATTCGCTGGCCAATTTAGAAATCACTGCTGCATCCACACCTTCAACGTTCGCTTTGCTTCCGTTTAGAGCGGCATAAAGTGCAGTAATTACTTTACCTTCCTGAGAAGGTTTGATAGCAACACGAACATCCGCATTTGATCCCGTCAAAGACATGGTGGTCTCAAACTGATAATGCTTGCTCATGCTACCCGCTTCTGGTCTTCTTCCTGCAGCATAATCTGCAGCAAAAACGTTAGAAGTCAACCAAGAACCCAAGAAGTCAGCACCAACGCTTACAATTACTTTGGCCTTGTCAAAATGATATTGAGGAACTACAGCCTTTCCGAAAGCCTCACTGTGTGCGGTAGTCAATCCATTGTATGATACAGCATCATACTGAACATGCTTCACTTTACCTGCGTGAACACCTGCGAAAGCTGCAATTGCTTTTTGCGTTGTCGAACTGATGATGGTGTTAGAAATCACACGGATATTTTTGGCACTTGCCAAAACAGCAGACATTTCTTTGTCCAATGCTTCCCATGAGATATCAGCGCCAGCTTTACGGGCACCTTTCACACGCTCTTCGTCGTAGATTTCAAGAACAGAGCCGTTGATACGTGCATTCATTGCACCGTGGCCCCATCCGTGAGATTTATTTCCTTTGATGAAAATCGGACGACCCTCACGGGTCTTTACCAACAAGTTGGCATAGTCCACTCCATCATAATATGTCGTTGCATAATAATTGGCAATACCTGGAGTAATATCCTCTGGTTTTACCACGTATGGAATGCTTTTTACAACTGGCGCTTCGCAAGCCGCTAAAGTTGCTGCAGCCACGCTGAATCCCATGAACTTCAAGAAGTCACGACGTCCAGTGTTTGCTTTAGACAATTTCTCGTCTGCAAAAGCATTTAATCCATTGTTTGCAGGTGCAAACTCCTGAGAAACTGCTTCTTGAAAGGATTCACGATTGTTGAATTCTTCCAAACTAGTCCAATATTTTTTATTGTTACTCATGTTCGTAATTCCTTAAAATTAATAGTGACATTTACCACATTCCCAACCGCCCATTTCTTTAACGGTTACTTCACCATCTTCCATGATCTCTTTCAAAGTGCGCTTACCTGTTGCAGAAGATTCAAAACGCTTGTGCATTTCAACATAGTAATCAGAACTTTTCAAATCGATGTTGGCTTTGTTGTGACACTCGATACACCATCCCATGGTCAATGTTGGTTTGCTCAATTTGATCAAACCTGTAACATCTTCCTGTGCGTTGATTTCTTCGATTGGTGCCAAACGTCCAACAGAATAAGTTTGAACTGGACCATGGCATTGCTTACAATCCAATTTGGCACCTGTTACGTGCAAACTGTGATTGAAATTAACGTGGTCTGGCAAATTGTGAACTTTGTTCCACTGGATAGGCTGTTGTTGGAAATTCTCAATGTATTGTCCAGTAGCAGGATCAAATCCAATGGCAGCATAAATCTTAGAAATTTCTTTGTCCCCAGAGATGGTACCCTTTTTAATTCCTTTGTGACAGTTCATACAAACGTTCACTGAAGGAATACCTGCATGCTTTGACTTGGCCGCAGAAGAGTGACAATATTGACAGTCAATCTCGTTTTGACAAGCGTGGATGTTGTGGGAGAACCAAATGGGTTGTTCCGGCATGTATCCTTGGTTGATACCGATACGATTCAATTTACCATATCCAATAACAGCAAAGTACATTACCAAAATTACCCCAGCTACACCTACATAAGCACGGTGTTTCCACATCCATGATTTTGCATTCTGCCAGTATGTTCTGTCTTCAACAGGAGCCAAGCCATCGCGCTCGTGCACTGCTTGCTTCAATGATTTTGCGATATTGGCAGCCGAAGCTCCGATAATCGCTAAAATCACACCGATGATGATCAACCAAATTAGCGTACTGGAATCTTTGGAATCCCCATACTCTTCCATGATTTGGTCTTCAATTTTTGGACATTTGTCAGCGGCTGCAGCTGCGGCACCTGCATCAGCACCACCGGCACCACCTCCTGATTTGACATAAGCCATGATGTCTTTGATCTCAGCTTCATCAACAGCTTGCGCCGCCATCCAGCCAAATTGAGACACATACTTGTCTACCAAACCCTTCACATAAGCATCGCCAGTTCCGGCAGCCGCTTGTGGGTTTTGGATCCATTTGATTAATAAAGCATCCTTGCCTGCCCATCGCTGGTCAACGCCCTTTAAGCCCGGTGCCGCAAGTACCTCTTCGGTAATCTTGTGACAAGAAGCACAGTTTGCTTTAAATAATTTTTCACCATTGGCAGCATCGCCACCATCGTGAATTGAAGCGCTAGCTTGCTGAGCGCTCATTGTTACCAACAGTACAGCGCCTGTCAGTAATCTAAAAATACTTTTCGAAAAGCCCGTCATTGCTCGGTTTTTACAGTTTTTCCAATTTGGAATCAAGCGCAAAAATAACCAAGGACGATTATCATAGAACTGTCATCAAGTAGGAATTTCTAATTTAAAATGATTCTAAATAAAAATTGTTAAATGCATTTCGTCCATTTCATTGATTATGTGCACATTGGCAATTTTCCTAGCACAAATCAACCGGCCAAGGTGAAAAAAACATACTTTTGTCAGTATGTTAAATCTTCGATTGTACGTCTCAGCTGTGTTGTTCTGTTTTTGTGCTCAAATGCGCGCACAAATCACTGAAAACACCGAGGTCACCTACCCCAATCCTTCCATTGGTTCCGTGCATTGGCAAGTGCCCAATAAGGTGCAGCAAGTGGATTACAAGAACCGAAAGCTCACTACCCAATCGGGATATCGCCTTCAAATTTTCATTGGGCCTTTGGATCAGGCCAAAAAATTCAGACAAGATTACATTGCAGCGCATCCAGGTAGTCTTATATACTTGTCGCAAAATATCCCTGACCATGTTTTGCGTTTGGGCAACTACCTCTCAAAATCAGAAGCCAGGGAGGCATTAAAAGAAGTGAGAAAAGAAATTCCATCAGCGTTTATTGTCGACGATATGGTGGAGCCACCAAGAATCGATTTAAAGGATTGACGATAGTCAGTATTGACCTGAAACAGTCCATTTACATTTGAAAAAAAATTGTTATGCCTATTTATCATCAACTCGGTAGCATTCCGCACAAAAGACACACGGTTTTTGAAAAACCCAACGGCGGTATTTACTACGAACAACTTTTTGGTACGGAAGGATTCAGTGGAACCGCCTCTTTGCTCTATCATGTGCATCGACCTACCATGATATCCTCAATAGGAACTCCCCAAGACGTCTCACCAAAGGCTGCCATTGAGAAGAATATCTCTCCCTATATGCTAAAGGGTTTTCATTCCGCCCCCAAGGCAGATTTTTTAGAGAGTAGAAATGTTGTTCTTTTCAACAATGATCTTCATATCAGTGTTGCCGCACCTCAAAACAGTTTGATCGACTATTTTTACAAAAATGCAGATGCCGATGAGGTGATTTTTGTGCACCAAGGAACGGGCACATTAAGAACCATGTTGGGAAATATAAAGTTTGGTTACGGCGATTACCTGATCATACCTCGTGGTATGATATACCAAATTTCATTTGATACACCCGATAACAGATTGCTCATTGTCGATAGTTTTTCTCCGGTGGTTACGCCGCACAGATACCGCAATGAGTTTGGACAATTGTTGGAACACTCTCCCTTTTGCGAGCGTGATATCAGACGTCCTTCTGATTTGGAGACCCACGATGAATTGGGTTCATTTACAATAAAAATAAAAAAGCAAGGTGTATTGCATGATGTTGTTTATGCCAGCCACCCTTTTGATGTGATAGGTTGGGACGGCTACAATTATCCGTATGCCTTTTCTATTCATGATTTTGAGCCCATCACCGGTCGTGTGCATCAACCACCACCCGTGCATCAAACATTTGAGGCACATAATTTTGTTATCTGCTCTTTCTGCCCTCGTTTGTACGATTACCATCCGAAATCTATCCCTGCCCCATACAACCATAGCAACATCGATTCTGATGAAGTGCTGTATTATGTAGATGGTGATTTCATGAGCAGAAATCATGTTGAGAAAGGCTTTATATCATTGCATCCCGGTGGTATACCACATGGGCCCCATCCAGGAGCATATGAAAGAAGCATCGGTCAAAAAGAAACGCTTGAATTGGCTGTCATGATTGACACCTTTAAACCGTTAAAATTGACGCAAAGCGCATTGGATATGCAGTTAGATAACTATGCAAAATCTTGGATATAAAAAATAAATATTATGATTACAGATACTACTTCTCAAAAACTAGAGAAAATCTTCAAAGACGCTCAAGATTTTCTTCCGATTTTGGGTACTGACTACGTTGAATTGTATGTCGGTAACGCAAAGCAAGCGGCACATTACTACATGAGTGCATGGGGATTTCAACCCGTCGCCTATGCGGGATTGGAAACAGGATCTAAGGACCGTGTTTCCTATGTTTTAGAGCAAGGCAAAATACGTTTGGTACTAACATCACCCTTGCAGCAAGACGGCCCCATCAATGCCCACATCAATGCGCATGGAGACGGCGTAAAGGTGGTTGCGCTTTGGGTAGATGATGCCAAATACAGCTGGGAACAAACCACACAGCGTGGAGCTAAAAGCAACATGGAGCCCGTAGTCATGAAAGACAACGATGGTGAAGTGGTTGTTTCAGCTATTCACACCTACGGTGAAACCTTGCACTATTTTATTGAGCGCAAAAATTACAATGGTGTGTTCCTACCGGGGTATCAGCCTTGGAAAATGGAATACGAAACTACTGGAGCAGGACTTTTGTACATCGATCACATGGTAGGCAATGTGGGATGGAATGAAATGGATACTTGGGTTAATTTTTATGCCCAGGTGATGGGATTCACACAACTGGTTAGCTTTGATGATAAAGATATCAGCACAGAGTATACTGCATTGATGAGTAAGGTTATGGCCAATGGAAATGGACGTATTAAATTCCCTATCAATGAGCCCGCTGAAGGTCGCAAAAAAAGCCAGATTGAAGAGTACATCGATTTTTATAACGGAGCAGGCGTGCAGCACATTGCCGTTGCTACTGAAAACATCATTGAAACGGTGAAGCGTTTGAAAGCTGGTGGAGTAGAATTCTTGTATGTACCACCATCCTATTATGATGATGTGCTAGACAGAGTTGGACAGATTGATGAAGATCTTGCTCCACTAAAAGAGTTGGGCATTTTGATTGACCGTGATGATGAGGGTTACTTGTTGCAATTGTTCACCAAGCCGGTTTTGGATCGTCCCACCATGTTCTTTGAAATCATTCAAAGAAAAGGAGCGCAAAGCTTTGGTAAAGGGAATTTCAAGGCCTTGTTTGAATCAATAGAACGCGAGCAGGAGCGCAGAGGAACATTATAATTCCTTACCGATAACAAACAAAAAAGCCCGCAAATGCGGGCTTTTTTAATGATTGTTTTTCGCTTATGCAGCCAAACCCATATTGCGCAAGTGTGCATAATGAGATGCAACTGCTCCAATAAAAGTCTTGTACTCGTGGTATTGAACACCAAATTCTTTGCACGTGTCTTTTACGATCTCACTCACTTTGGGATAATGCACGTGTGAAATTCTTGGAAACAAATGGTGTTCAATTTGGTGATTTAAACCACCTGTAAAAAATAACACAATGCGATTGCTTGTTGCAAAGTTAGCGGTACCTTTTAGTTGTGTAACTGCCCATTCGTCTTGTGTAGACTTGTCATCTGCATTCATGAATGCAGTTTGCTCAACAACGTGCGCAACTTGGAAAACCAAGGCAATTAAAACACCAGTGGTTGCTGCAACAATTGCAAATCCGACCAAAGCCTTGAGCCAACCTACCATTATAATAGGTATCACCAATGCAAGAACCAAGAATCCGATTTTTCCAGTCCAAAAAGACAAATGCGATTTAAAATCCATTTTTCTGAATTTCACACCACCCACTTTTTGAGTAAAGTATTTTTCAAAATCGGCCCACCAAATCCAATTCAAATAGGTCATAGAATAAAGAAAAGACACATACAAATGCTGAAAGCGATGCATTTTCTTTTTCTCTTGATAAGGATTGGTACGGATGTAAGGTTCAATATCAATATCATCATCTAAACCTTCTACGTTGGTGAAACTGTGGTGAACCAAATTGTGTTTGATTTTCCATAGATTGACATCACCCCCCATGAAGTTCAAGCTGAATCCCATGATATTGTTTACCCACTTGTACTTTGAAAAAGCACCGTGAGCGCCGTCATGCATGACATTGAAACCGATACCCGCTAACAAAAGACCCATCGTTATACAAAGTAAAATACTCCAGGCTCCGGCAGGAACTACCCATACCATCAACCAATAATTGGTAATTGAGGCCACAATGTAAAACATTGCTTTGGACCACAATCTCCAACCACCTGACATTTCGATTTTGTTTTTATCGAAATAATCATACACTCTCTTTTGCAATGTATCGAAAAAAGGGTGTTGTACTTTGTTATAACTAAAATGACTCATTTTAATTTATTGCTAGTTTTTCTTTTTGGCTACCCCACTAAAAAATTTCTTCTTGGCTCCACCTGCACTTCCAGCTCCTGCGCTTGATTTCCCTTTGCTTTTGAAAGAGCTTCCATTGCTAGAACCTCCACCATAGCTTCTTTCTCCGCTGCGCTCACCTGAACGTTCACCTGTGCGTTCACCGCCACGATCGTTGCTTCTACCTCTGCTATCTCCACCACCACGATTGTCACCGCTTCCGCCTCTTCTATTTCCACCACCGTATCTTCCGCTTCCGCCACCGCCGCCGCTACGACCTTTGTAACCTCTGCTTGGTCCACCGCTTCTTCCGCCTCGTTGTGGTTTTTCTAAAACCTCTGCCAATTGATTGTCCAAAAGTACGAAAGGATGATCCGTTGTCTTGGTCAATTCCATACTTAAATGCTTCTCAATTTCGTGCAATATATCACGATCATCCTCACAACAAAAAGAAATTGCTTTACCAGATGCACCGGCACGACCTGTACGGCCAATTCTGTGCACATAAGTTTCTGCATTTTCTGGCATATCCACGTTGATAACGTAAGGAAGTTGATCCACGTCAATTCCGCGTGATGCAACGTCTGTGGCCACCAAAATTCTCACTTTGTTTCTCTTGAAATCGCCCAAAGCTCTTGTACGCGCTCCTTGGCTCTTGTCACCATGAATGGCAACTGCTCTGTATCCTTGCTCTTGCAAATCATCCTCTACACGATCAGCTCCACGCTTGGTTTTGGTAAAAATCAAAACCTGACCTTCTGGATTGTTCTCCAACCAGTGATTCAACATGGCTCTCTTGCGATCTCTGCGCACCATGAACAATTCTTGCTCAATACGATCTACTTTTTGCTCAGCTGGCGCGATGTCCAACTGCTTTGGATCATTTAAAATTCCCATCGCCAACTTGCGCACATCTGGTGGCATCGTTGCTGAGAAAAATAATGTTTGCTTGTCTTCAGCACACAAAGACTCGATGGTTTTGATGTCATGGATGAATCCCATGTCCAACATGCGATCCGCTTCATCCAATACCAATGTTTCTACTCCGCCCAAAAACACATGTCCTTGGTTGTGCAAATCCAACAAACGACCTGGAGTAGCGATCAATACATCAACCCCTCTGCGTAAATTTTTAATTTGCTCGTAAGATGAAACACCACCGTAAATTACAGTGTGGCGAACTTTCATGTACTTGGAATAATCACGCAATGAGTTTGCGATTTGCATCGCCAATTCACGTGTGGGTGCCAAAACCAAAGCTTTGATTCCTTTGTCGTTTCTACCAACAATTCTTTGTAAGATAGGAAGCGTAAACGCTGCTGTTTTACCTGTTCCTGTTTGTGCACAACCTAGAACGTCGTGGCCTTCAACAGCCCACTCGATTGTTCCTTCTTGTACTGGGGTGGGATTTTCATATCCCGCATCTTTCAATGCCTTAAGGATGGATGTATCCAGTCCTAATTCTTCAAATGATTTCATAATAAGTTTTTTGTTTTGTCCGAGTTATAACAACTTCTCTCTGATCATATCGAGTCTCATTTACTCGGAAAAACAAAAAAAGAAATCGTAGCCGTACAATTAATTCTTGGCAAAGATAGGGCTTATTAACAGTTTATCCACAAAAAAATCGGCACGAGGCCGATTCACTTGGATTTAAATCTCTGATTAACAGAATTCTGCGTAGACCATTTTTAGATGCTCCGCAATCATATCTGCAGTGCGTCCTTCGATGTGATGACGCTCTACCATGTGCATCAACTTTCCATCTTTGAAAAGCGCAATGCATGGAGATGACGGAGGATAAGGCAACATGTATTGACGCACTCTTACAACCGCATCTTTGTCCACCCCTGCAAATGCTGACACCAATGTGTGGGGCTTCTTTTCAGTATTCTCCAAAGATTTGCGAACGCCTGGACGCATGCTTCCCGCTGCACATCCGCAAACAGAATTCAATACCATCAAAACTGTTCCTTCTGTGTTCACTGCCGCATCTACCTCTTCTACTGTTGGGGTTTGTTTAAAACCTAATTGATCCAATTCAGCACGCATGGGTGCTACTAATTCTGCTGGGTACATATTCAATAATTTTTTTGTAAAGTTCGTTTATCTTTTGTTCAACAATGCGACTTTCGTCACCCTTGATTCATCACCTTTGGTACTCGGAAATAGTACATGTCCTTTTGCGGCGCATTCTTCAAAGCTTCTGCCTGTGTAATTTCCTGCTTCACTTCGTCTGGTCTCAACACATTCTTGGTGGACTCATTCACAAAGATCAATGGCTCCACTCCTTCAACATCCACTTCTTTTACCTGATCAATAAAGTCCAACATATTGGTCAAATCCTTCACCATCTCTGCCTTGGCTTCTGGGTTCAATTCTAATTT
>CANHIV010000008.1 GCA_947460525.1 Flavobacteriales bacterium | reverse complement strand
GGAAATTCAGGAATCAAATGCATTTAAAATAATCGAAAGGCTCCAAACATTGGTTGCATTTGTACAATGACTTGCAAGCCGTTGAGCCAAATTGAGAAACCATTGTCGTTTGTAACGAAGAACAACGCGGACACTTTACATCTTTCCGCACGCCCATCAACAAACCTTTGTCTGCACTTCCTTGTTCTGGTGGTGCAATTCCTGTTTGTCGTAACTTCTCTCTGGCCTCATCTGTCATCCAATCTGTCGTCCAAGGCGGAGACAATTGAGATATTACTTGAACAGGAGCAACATGATGATCCGCCAAGCATTGCAAGACATCTTCTTCTATCGCCTTCATGGCTGGACATCCGCTGTAGGTAGGTGTAATGACAACTTCCCATGTCCCTTCAGCGGTATTTCTAACATCTCTGACGATGCCCATCTCAACTACATTGAGTACGGGAATCTCAGGATCCTCAACCTCTTCAATAAATCGCCAAACTTCTTCGATGGTTACCATTGACTATTGGGAAAAGAACGTTGCAAATACTGCATCTCTGCCAACATAAAACCAAAACTCTCCGTATGACTTCCTTGCTTACCCCCTGTATACATCCACACATTCTGCGGTAACTCGATGTTTGCTTCAGCCATAACAGCAGAAACGATACGGTCCCAATCAGTCTGCAAAGCAGCCACATCCACACCCACCCCATCTTCTAGTGCAGCTATTTCCTGACTGGACATTTTAAACATTTCACCGGTGTAGGTCCAAATGTCATTGATGGCATTTTGCAAATAATCGTGACTCACTTCAGTGCCACCGCCCATGCGCAAAACCCAATCGCGACTGTGTTGAAAATGGTACCGAACTTCCTTTAATGACTTTGCCGCAAAACCTTTCAAAAATTCATCTTGACTTTTTTCCAATGCTTCAAGAAAGTGGTAATACCAAGTGGAAAATAAAAATTGACGGGCTATGGTGAAAGCATAATCTCCTTTGGGCAACTCCGACAAAAGCAAATTTTTAAACTCACGCTCATCACGTAAAAAGGCATAATCATCCTCTGTCTTGCCCTCGTTCATTTGAACCGCTACTTCCCTGTACAAAGATGTGGCCTGACCAATATAATCCAATGAAATATTGCTTAACGCGATATCCTCTTCAATGGCTGGACCATGTCCACACCATTCCGCAACTCGCTGTCCTAGGATGAGCAAAGTGTCGGCCAACTGCAAATAAAAATCCTTGTGCTTCATGGTATGCATCACATGTGGCCCACCTCTGGTGGAATTTCGTAAAACGTTGGATGACGATATACCTTATCGTTGGCTGGATCAAACAAAGCCTCCTTGTCTCCGGGTGATGACGCCGTAATCTGCACACTTGGAACTACCCAAATGCTCACACCTTCCATCCTTCTTGTATATACATCGCGGGCATTTTCAATGGCCATTTGCGCATCTGCTGCATGCAAACTTCCGACATGCTTGTGAGATAATCCTGCTTTGGAGCGAATAAACACTTCCCAAACAGGCCAATTTTGTTTTTCCATAGACTTATTTTCTATGTCACGAAAATAATCCTTTTCTAGGATGAACGTCCGCGTAAAAACAGAGATTTGTCAAATTATTTTCTTTCTTTTGAACCAAATAAAGATGAACGCACTGATACCAATCATCACGCTCCAAACATAGAAATATCCGCGCTCCCATTTCAGCTCAGGAAAATACTCGAAGTTCATTCCATAGACGCCTACAATAAAAGTCAATGGCAAGAAGAACGCAGAAAAGATGGTCAACAATCGCATAACATCATTGTTCCTTTGTGCCGCAACGGAAAGATAGGTGTTCATTAATTGATGCGCATCTTCTGAGATCTCATCAAAGGTGAGAACCAATGCTACCAATTGATCTTTAACATCCTGAGCTACTGCCCTATTGCCCTCTTCCAAATTCAAATGAGTCAACGTTTGCTGGGTTAAAATCAACAACTTCTTGATGACACGGACCTGACTTTTTAAATAATACAATTCCTCAATAGAAACTTTTCTAGAGTCTTTAAGGAATATAATGCGCTCCATTACATCCATTCTTCCATTCAACCACTGTCCTGGGGTTTCGAATGTCGCAATCAATTCCGAAATGATATTCCAAAGCAAAGCATCCACACTCAAACATACAGCAGCTGTCCTATCTAAAAATTCAAATGGCGCTCTGTGAATCGTAATCAAGCGATTGTCATTGTAGAAAAAAGCAATTTTATTGGATAGCTCCGGAATGGTGGTCAATCGCTGACCAGAACTTGCCGTGTAACCACGAAGAATTAAAAAGTTATATTCATCGGTTTTCTCAAATTTAGGAAGATGACCATACTGAACACTATCGTGCACCAACATCCTCTTCAACCCAAATTGCTCAGCAATGGTATCCAATTCATGCGGTTGAGTAGCTTCTATATCTACCCACTCAAAACCTTGATATGATTTGGTTTCAATTTTCATTGACACAAATTACAAAATGGCTGCGCATAGCATTCCAATGATAATTACCAAGAATTTCATTCGATTAAAACGATGCCCCTCTTCAGACTCAAACAATATCGTCGTTGACACATGAAGGATAATCCCGATTAATAAGGCCATGACTACAGAAAGGGCATGTTCCAATTGCAAAAAAGCCAATCCATTGGTATAGTGAAATATCAAGGCGCCAATTGGTGCGATCATGGCAAACATGATGAGCGCTCCCCAAGCCTTGGCCTTGGATTTTAACAAGTGCAAAAGAAGAGAGGCAAAAACAAAGGATTCCGTAAACTTATGAAAGGCAATTCCCACCAACAACGAGTGCTCATGATCGTGACCATGATCATGCTGGTGCATGTGACCCGCATGCATATCTTCAGATGCGCCAAAGGGCATGCCTTCTATAAAGGCGTGAATCCACAATGAAATGGTCACCATCCAATAAAATCGCGCTCCAGATTGCTCATGAACATGGGCATGACCATGCTCGATTCCTTGTGAAAAATAATCCAACACAATTTGAAGCAAAAACCCTATTAGAATATAAAAACCTATTCCATCCGCATGTCCTTCCATTACTTCGGGTAGCAGATGTAGAAATGTCAATGCCAACAAATAAGCGGCACTGAATGATAGCAATAACTTCATTTGAGCAGACGATATCGTCTTTCCTAAAAGCAAAACACCCCCTCCGATCAATGCAATAAAAAACAAAACAACTATAGCTTCAAACATACTTTCACAATTTACAAAAAAATATACTCCTCGGTGAACCTTCCTTAAATGGACCAAGCTTGTAGTCGCCCCAATGCTCCATCACTTCAAAACCCACCTCTTGCAACATACGACTAATCTGATCAGGAGCAAAAGCCCTCACTTTCTCTTCAAATCGCATCGTCTTCCCTTCAACTTCAAAAACAATTTCTTTTCTTACCCATTGTTCATCAATGCGTCTTGAGATAGTATAGTCGGTTAATAGGCCATTTTGAACTTCACTTGATTTTAGTGAATTTCTTACCGCATTCAAATTGAAAAAATCCATCAAGAACATACCTCCGGGCTGAAGATGCTCTCGCACATTTTCCAACATACGTTGATGTTCAATGTCACTTTCAAAATATCCAAATGAAGTAAAGAGATTCAGTATTGCATTGAACTTCATCGGCAATTTCAATTCTCTCACGTCCTGTACTTGCCATCTATCCGGGAAACCAGAGCTTGCCTTGGCAATTCCAATATTATCGACACTCAAATCCACTCCCCAAGTTTCAACGCCCATCTTCTCTATACCCAATGCATGCCGCCCATTGCCGCAGCACAAGTCTAAAACAACCTCTCCGTCATCCCATAGAAACTTATTTTTTAATGCACCAACGAAATCATTGGCCTCTTGCTCATCTCTATGACGGTACAGGTCATGATAATATTTGGTGTTGAACCAATCCTCAAACCAATTTGCTGACTTTACTTTTACCACCTTACAAATTTAGATTCTTATCCCGATTCTACCTATCTTTGTTTGACAAATTCTTAGTTATGGATAATTTGCAAATTGCAGGCAGTAATAAGACCCCTGAGATCTTGTTTGATTCAAACAACAACACGCTCAGTATAGCTGGAAGAAGCATACCTGAAAATTCAATTGAATTCTACAAACCCATGCTGGCATGGATGGAGGCGTATGCTGCCACAAAACCTGAGAACACAACATTGCAAATCAAATTGGAATATTTCAACACCTCTTCAAGCAAGTGTTTGCTCGACATCTTTAAAAAACTGGAAACCATTGGCGGAAAATGCCAAGTTGAATGGTTCTACGAACAAGATGACGAAGACATGTTAGAAGCCGGCGAAGACTATGAAGCGATCGTACATGTTCCCTATAAAATGATAGGAGTAGAGCAGCTTTAAGCTGCTCTTTTTCTTTTCTCCCAAATCACATTCAACCATTTGGGCAGATCAAAGTAAAGCGCTATACCTGCCATAATCGTCATTCCCCAAATGACCAGTACATCCATCCAGAAAGTAGGCAGTAAATAACTCCCAATTCTTTTGAACGGAGCATAAAAATGTGCGCCAAAAAGCCCTGAGTATCGGGGCATGCGATAAACCAGATTACTTTTCTGAACAAGCCTGTTGTCGTAACGAACAATTTTCTTTAAATCATTCTTTCTTGTCAAAATATCTTCGATGCTCTCATTCAAATGATCATCTTTCAACTTGACATAAGTCAACCGGTGCGCTTCATCAGATAATTTGGGTTGCAATGACAATTGACTTTGTGCATACAAATCATTGTAGTAGCGAATAAAATAACTCTCTAATCTTTGAATCCAAACCGAAGTTTCATCAAGGGTTTGCGCGTTAACATCTTCTATGCGCAGAATCTGCCGATCTTCCAATCCATACTCCTCACTTACTTCATGCAATTCAGCATTGATCAATTCCCAATCACCAACTCCAACTTTGCCCGTTCTTTTAAAATCATCTTTCATGGATGATAGCAAAGTCTTCATCTCTTTGGTCCAGTAATCTTTTCTCCAGCTTACGGACTTTTGCTGAACGTCCCTTGAGAAAGTCTCAGAGGCAAAATCATTGCTCGTAAACTGGTACACGGCCATGGCCTCAAAAGCCCATCTCGACGCCATCACCTCGCCTATCCAAGGCACTTTCTCTTGTTGGGTAATACTTGGAAATAGCTTATCAAAACGCACAATAACTCCACTGAATAAAAGTTGGGGAATAATCATGATGGGGATGAGGATGTAAATGACCTTGGCCGTCTTGAAAGCCGCACTAATATTCAATCCCAAAGTATTGGCAAAACATGAAACCGAAAACAACACCATCCAAAAAGGCAAGAACATCCCCTTAACTTCAAGGATATAATTTCCTACCGCAACAAAGCTTGCCGTTTGAATCAATGATATGAAATAAAGAACGGCCAACTTGGATGACAAATAAGACGCATAGGAATGCCCCAGATATCTTTCTCTTTTTAATATTTTCTTGTCTTTCAGAATTTCTTCGGCACTAACCGTTAATCCCAAAAACAATGCAACGACCACTGCAAAAAACAGATACTGTGGATAATTTTCATTCTCTCTAAAAATATAATCGCCTAACCCTTTTTCTCCAACGGGGAAATACTTTACAAAAAGAGACAGCAAAACAGCCAATAATGGAGCTTCCAAAAAATTGATCAGCATGTATTGCCGATTGACCACTTTGGTTTTGACATCGCGCAACAAGTAAATCAATGTCTTGGCTATCGCGTAAGTTGGTCTTGGTGCTTCGTTGGGAATCTTTGCGTTAGCTGGATCTACAGAAAAATGGTCCTGAATAAAAAATTCATTCCACTCCTTTGGTGCCATTCTTCTAATTTCAGTTGGCTCACCATATTGATCTACCAATTTGGCCTCAATGATGTTGAAAAGCTGCTCCGGATTGACATTGCCACAATGGGGGCATTGACTTTCGGTAATATCCGCAAAAAGCGCTTTTTCCTTAAAGTACAACAAGCTCTCAATGGGATTTCCATAATAAATGGGATAGCCCCCTTGATCCAACAGAAACAACCTATCAAACATTTTAAAAATATCTGAACTTGGCTGATGAATCACTACAAATATCAACTTCCCTCTCAAAGTTAACTCCTTGAGAAGATCCATAATCATTTCAGAATCCCTGCTTGACAATCCGCTTGTAGGCTCATCAACGAATAGCACTTTAGAGGAACGTATTAATTCTAAAGCGATGTTCAATCGCTTTCGCTGGCCCCCTGAAATGGTTTTGTCCAAAACACTTCCAACCCGCAAATCCTTGCACTCCAACAAACCTACCGACCTTAAAACTTCATCTACACGCTCTTGTAAACTATTGTGCGAAAATTCAGGGTACTCCAATTTAGCACTGTACAACAAATTTTCGCCGACGGTCAATTCCTCAAATAAAATATCGTCTTGTGCTACATACCCCATCCATTGACGGGCATACTTTTTATGGGCATAAATATCTATTCCATTTAAAAGTACATGACCCTGCGTTGGACGATAATTACCATTTAAGACATTAAGCAATGTAGACTTACCCGATCCACTTCCTCCCATTATCCCAACCAATCTTCCACCTTGTTCATCTATTGAAAGTGAGTGAAGGGCTATTTTACCATTGGGAAATTTGTATTGAATGTTACCGGCTTGAAATTCTATCCACTCGTGTGGCGAGCGCTTTAACAATCTGTGCAGAATATCACTGTAATAAATTGGGTGAATCTTTGAACCGCGCACTGCGCTCCCTTGAGGAAAAGCAAATACTTTGCGACGCTCTAATCGCTGGGTATTCACATACAATTCATCATCCCCAATGTATTTGAGTAGAAATAAATTCTCCGACTCAATCCAGAAAAAATAAAGCTCACCTTTCAAGTCATGAGATACAATATCGGCGTCTTTGGCCGCAACGCGACACAAATGCGCAGGACGCCAATGTTCTACATCAGAAGGATGCTCTAATCTTGCTAACAGTAAAAGGGATGAATACAACTCCGGCTGAATGTTAAACACATCCGCCACTGTCTGAACAAACTCCCATTCTTGGATTTCAGCATATTCATATTGACTGACAAATTCAACCAATCGAAGACATACCAAAATTTTGTCCTTTTGATTTAGCTCCTCATTGATTTCCTCGCACATGCGAAGGACTTTCACTGACGCCATGGATCGCTTCTTCTGAGTAAGCTCAGCGCCACCATAAAACTTCTCAGTGAACTCGTCATAAACCGCGATATATCGCGTCTTTAAGCTGGAATTCAGTTGGCTCTTTAAAAAAAGGCGCACCGTCTCCTTGCCCACCTCTCCCGATTTGCCACCAATAATGGCAAACAACTGCATTAGCGCCTTTAAGATGCTTTCACTCATTCTGCCAAGTTATTGTATTTATCAAACAAATCCGGTCTTCTTTGCTTGGTTTTCTCCAATGCGGATTGCATCCGCCATTCCTCAATGGCTTTGAAATTTCCACTTGTTAGAACATCCGGCACCTTCATGCCATTAAATTCCGCTGGACGCGTATAGACAGGAGGGGCCAACAATTGGTCTTGAAATGAGTCCGTCAAAGCGCTCGTCTCATCATTCATTACACCAGGAATCAACCTTACTACGCTGTCTACCAAAACAGCCGCAGCCAATTCTCCGCCGCTTAGGACGTAATCACCGATAGAAATCTCTTTGGTAATGTATCGATCTCTCACACGTTGATCAATTCCCTTGTAATGCCCGCAGATCAGGAGCAAATTCCCCATTAAAGAAAATTGATTGCAAAATCCTTGATTCAAGGTTACACCATCGGGCGTTAAATAGATGATTTCATCATACTGAATCGATTGGGACAAATGCTCAATGGCATCGACGATCGGCTGCGCCATCATCACCATGCCCGCACCTCCTCCAAATTGGTAATCGTCAACAGACTTGTGCTTGTCAACAGAGAAATCACGAATGTTGTGTACATGGATTTGACAAATCCCCTTGGTCTGTGCTCGCTGCATTATGCTATCCGCAAATGGGCCATCGAGGAGCCTTGGAAGTATCGTCAAAATATCAATTCTCATGTTCCAAAAATAAAACGGAAATGTGGTGAATGATGAATAACTTTGCAACAGAGAAAAATGACTTCATCGCTCCGGTTAAACGGAGAGGAAAGTCCGGGCTGCATAGGGCACCGCACCGGGTGAAAAGCCCGGGAGCAAATTTGAAAGAATTTGTTACAGATAGGGCCACAGAAACAAACCGCCTTCGGGCAAGGGTGAAAAGGGGGTGTAAGAGACCACCGCAGTCTTTAGCAATAAAGCTGGCCAGGTAAACCTTGTGGGCAGTAAGACCATGTAGACCAAGGATGTTTGAGCAATCAAATTGAAGGGCGGCTCGTCCGGTCTTGGAGGGTAGGTCGCATAGATAAATGATGAGGCTACTGCAAAGTAGAACAGAACCCGGCTTATGTTTTTTCTCTGAACTCGAGGTGCGAAAGCACCTCGACCTTTTTATAGACATTTCACTATTTTAGCAACCTGATGAAATTGAACCATATTGTTCCTTTGGATGGCGTAAGAGCGACAGCGGCCTTGATGGTGCTATTCTTTCATTGCTTTCAAATCGCCTCTTTCTCATCGCCTGCTGGATTAATGCTCCAGAAAATTGGTTTCCTTGGCCAAACTGGAGTGAGCCTTTTCTTTGTTCTTAGCGGCTTTCTTATCACCAGGATTCTTCTCCAACAAGTAAAAGACCCCAATTACCTTTTTAATTTCTTTGTGCGAAGAGCATTGAGAATTTTCCCTTTGTATTTTATCTACTTGTGTATTATTTACTTTATTCTCCCCATTCTTTTCCGAAAGCCTATTCCGGATTTTTCGCAGCAATGGTATTACTGGTTATACCTGCAAGACTTCGCAATTACTTTCCGTTGGCCTGCAATAGGTCCCAAACACTTTTGGTCGCTGGCGATAGAAGAACACTTTTACTTGGCTTGGCCTTTCATTGTTTTGTATTCTAGTACCAAAGGACTAATAACAGCTTGCTTCTCTTTGGTCGCAATTTCAATGGTGACAAGAATATTATTGGTGAGCAATGATTACGAAACTTACTTCTTCACATTTGCCAGATTGGATGAAATAAGTTTGGGCTGCCTACTCGCTATACTGGAGTACAAAAAAATTCTTCAACGATTACCTATCCAATGGGTTGAAAGATCTTTTTTTGTCATTGTCATTACAGCAGGGACGCTTTGGTTTTTATTCACCGCTCAAGCCAATCCTGTTATTCAAGTAGTGAAATATCAATTCATCTCCTTCACTTATCTATTGGCAGTGGCATGGGTAGTGAAGGCGCCAGCACAAAATGTGATAATTAGTGTTTTATCCAGCAAATACATGACATTCACGGGCAGCATCAGCTACGGAATATATGTTTACCAAGCTTTGGCCATCGAATGGATCATGCACTACAACGTTAGCAACAACATTGTCTTTTTTGCAGGTGTCATTTTGGCTATTTATCTCATCGCCACCATCAGCTTTTACCTTATTGAAAAGCCGATTTTATCACTCAAATCAAAACTTACTCTGCAACCTGTGCTGTAATGGTCAGAACCGTGCTGACGGGTTCTGTGTTTGCGATAATGGTCACTTTCTTGCTATTCGGCCCAACTTTTCCTTTGCTATTGAACTTGACCTTGATGTATCCAGAACCTCCAGGCGCAATTGCCTCTTTTGGAAACTCAGGAACCGTGCATCCGCAAGAACCTTTTGCGGTTTCTATGACCAATGGAACATTCCCATTGTTTTTAAATTGAAAAGCATACTCCTTCACATCACCTTCTTTCAT
>CANHIV010000007.1 GCA_947460525.1 Flavobacteriales bacterium | reverse complement strand
CTTCACAGGACCCAATCCCCCTGCCCAATGGTTCATTGGCGGTGGTCAATATGACGTTGTGCTCAATGTCGCTGCCAACAATGGATGCGTCGGGACAACAACAAAGACCATTACCATCAACAATACACCCACGGCAGGATTCAGCGTCTCCAATCCATGTGTCGGACAAACCGTCACCTTTAATCAGGAGAGCACAGGAAATCCCTCCAATTACAATTGGACATTTGGAAATACACTCACATCAACGCAATCCTCACCTACCACAGTGTACAATACTGCTGGTGACTACAATGTTCGATTGATCGCTCGTCGAGGAACTTGTAGAGATACTTTGTATCAGACCATCACCGTTTTCGGACTTCCCACAGCCCAGTTCTCTTCATCCATCAACTCAGGCTGCAGTCCATTGGTCGTCGATTTTCAGAACGCATCAACCGGAGCGGTAGCATATGCATGGGATTTCGACGATTCAGAAACGGATACTTTAGAAAATGTCACCCACACATTCTACGCGCTAGGCAGCACCAACCCAACCTATCATGTTGTATTGACCGCTACTTCTGAAAATGGATGTACCCATACCGTTAATCATCCTATTACAGTAATTGCGGGTGCCCTTGCTGATTTCCACCTTGAAAATTCAACACCTACATGCAGCCCACAAGCGGTGTCTTTTGTGAATGATTCGCAAAATGCCGTGAGTTACAGTTGGAATTTTGATGATGGCCAAACCAGCACGGATACAAATACTGATCATGTTTTCAATACCACTGGCGTGAACGTGGTCTTTTATGACGTGCAATTGATTGCCTATTCGAGTGGTGCCTGCCATGATACCACTACCCAATCTGTTGCGGTATTCCCCTCTCCGAATTTTTCACTTTCAACCGAAAGTCTCTCGGGTTGCAGTCCACTTACCGTTACAATGCCGTTTGTATTGGGCGCCACACAATTTGCTTGGAATTTTGGAGATGGTGGTACTTCTACACAACCCCAACCCCAGCATACATTTACAAGCAGCAACGGTTTGCCCGTCACCTATAACATCCAACTTATCGCAAGATCTCCCTTTGGTTGCTATGATACGCTGCAATCCACTATTGATGTGGCCGGCGCTCCTACAGCCAACTTTGAAATCAATTTGAACGCAGCATGTGAACCCGCGCTAATTGAAGTGTACAACACCAGCTCCAATGGTACCGCTTTTACCTGGAACTGGGGAGACGGAACCTCCATCACCACAGATGAGGACACCTTGACGCATGTGTTCACCCATCCTGACGATTTTGTTCATTACTACAACATCTCGCTTAGTACATCATCGGTGAATGGTTGTTCAAGTAGTGCTATAGAAAACCTCACTTTGTATCCCGAGGTAAACGCGGAATTCAGCGTGATGAATCCATCACAAAATTGTTCTCCCTATGCGGCAGCATTTCAAAACAACTCAACAGCGGCTCAAAACTACCAATGGAATTTTGGTGATGGGTCATCCACTACCGAGGCGCAACCCAATCACACTTATCTATCCGGTTTGTTCAGTGATACAACCTACACCGCCCAATTGATTGCGTCATCCAACTTTGGATGTGCCGATACGGCTATTGCTACGATCGATGTATATTTTACACCTACTTCACTATTTACCATGCCAGAAGCCGCAGGATGCGAACCCGCTACAGTAACTTTCTATAATGCAAGTACTGGAAATGTAAACGCATCTTGGAATTGGGGAGATGGCAGTTCTGTGATCTCGAATGATGACACACTTGTGCATGTCTACAGCAATCCTGATCACCTCACCCATGTCTACAATATTACATTGACAGTTTCGACAGATGGCGGATGCAGCAGTGTCAGTTCAAATACCTATACCATGTATCCTGAGGTAACCGCAGATTTTTCTGTGATCAATTCAGGTGAAAACTGCGCCCCATTCAATGCCGCCTTTCAAAACAATTCCATCGCTGCTGACCAGTACATGTGGACTTTTGGAGACGGGTCAGGATCCAATTTAAATAGCCCTACCCATACCTATGCCAATCCCATTTATCAAGACACTGCGTATCAAGTTATGTTGGTGACATTGTCCAATGAGGGTTGTAAGGACACCCTCTTCCAAAACATCGACGTTTCCAGAACTCCCGTAGCATTCTTTGCGATTACAGACACTTCAGGATGTTATCCCGTGGCTGTCACTTTGGACAATGGCAGCGTAGGCGCGGACAGCTATTCATGGAATTATGGCACTGGTGAAACGAGCATCAATCAGGAAGATGTGCATACGCACAACTTCTTCAACCTCACCGACAACCCCGTGGTGAACAACATCACGTTGACGGCAATGACAACTTCGGGATGCTTTGATCATTATACTTTGCCCATCACCATCCCTGCTGGAATCGAAGCCAATTTCACTTACAATCCTGAGGGATGCACACCATTCAATAGTCAATTCTTAAACCAAAGCAATGGTGCCAATACTTACCAATGGAGTTTTGGCGACGGAACAACATCCACCGCAATCAACCCTGCACATACGTTTACAGCAAGCGACATAGACACGTTTTATACGGTAAGCCTCACTGCTTTCAACAATTTTGGATGCTCACATACTTTGAGTCAAACCATACACGTGTACCCTGTTCCCGTTGCTGGAATTTCAGCTACACCCAATCCACAAACATGGCCACAAACGGTGCTGTTTACCAATGTTTCCAATAGTGCTTTGCCCACCAATTACATCTGGGATTTGGGAGATGGTACACTGGTTAATGTTGCAGCGCCTGGAGAACATGGCTATCCAACTTGGGGCAATTACAATATCTTGCTACTGGCTAACAATGGACATTGTAGCGATACCGTTTATACTACAGTGAATATTCTAGCACCGAATCCCGTTGCAGGTTTTATAGGCGATAGCATCGGATGTGCTCCATTGGTGGTGAGTTTTCAGGATACCTCCCTGTTTGCACAAGGATGGTTGTGGGACTTTGGTGATGGTGGAGCCTCCATCAACAGCAGTCCCGTTCACGTCTTTGACATTCCTGGTACGTATGACATTCGGTTGGTAGTAATAGGATACAACGGAACAATGGACACGGCTACCCACTACATGGCCGTTACCGTTCACCCAAGAGCTGAAGCCGCATTTACCGTGACCCCTGATCAAGTGGTGATTCCGCAGCAGCCCGTATTTACCGTCAACATTAGCCAAGATGCGCAACAGTTTGAATGGCAATGGGGAGATGGTGACGTAGACACCACTTTTGAACCCACCCACAAATACACCGCCGCTGGCGTTTACGATATAACATTGATTGCCAATAACGAATTCAATTGTCCAGATACATTGACGCAATGGGCCGCTGTGAAGGCCATTGGCGGAGGCTCATTGGAATTCCCCGATGCCTTTACTCCGTCATTGCGCGGCCCATCCGATGGAACCATTGATGTATCCAGCTATGAAAATGATATTTTCTTTCCCAAATTCGAAGGGATTGAAACCTATACCCTGCGTGTATATGACAAATGGGGAGAGCTGATTTTCGAATCCCAAGACATTCAAAAGGGATGGGATGGTTATTATAGAGAACAAATATGCCAACAAGACGTGTATATTTGGAAAGCCGATGGTATTTTCCAAAATGGACAATCTTACAGTTTGGTGGGACAAGTCACATTGATAAGAAAATGATGCAAATGAAAAAACATCTACTTTTTCTACTACTCGCATTGAGTTGCGGACTGACAACTTGGTCACAGGATCAACAGTTCACGCAATTTTATGCAGTGCCAACGGTAATGAACCCGGCATTTGCAGGCGCCAGTTTGCAATCGCGCTTTGCGATGCAATACCGCAACCAGTGGCTGGGCATTCCCAAGGGATACCGCAGCTATGTGGCTTCCTTTGATTCTTATATCAACTCCATGAAAAGTGGCGTTGGTGTTGTCATTCAAAAAGATGCAGCGGGCATAGGCAATCTATCAAGAAGTTCAATCTCCTTGCAGTATGCTTACGAGACCAGAATCAAGAAAAATTGGTATGTGCGTCCAGCGATACAATTGGGCTTGGGATCGCGCAGTGTTAATTTCAATGATCTTACTTTTTACGATCAATTAATACGAGATAATGCCTCCACAACTTTAGAAACTTACCCAGGTGTTTCCAAGCAGTTCTTTGATACCGGTGCTGGTATTTTGGTCTATGGCCCTGATTTGTGGATTGGTGCCTCAGCCATGCACTTAAACGCGCCAGATGAAAGCTTGTTTGAAACCAATAGCTCATTGATTCCAGTGAGATACGCTGTTCATGGTGGAAAGCGTTTCCGCATCAAAGGTCACTCCTTGGGTCGTTTGGATCACCATGTTTTGATTGCAGCCAATTACATGGCACAAGGAAAATTTGATCAATTGGACTTGGGATTTTCTTATGAATTCAAGCCCTTGTTCATTGGACTTTGGTACCGCGGTTTGCCGGTTAAATCCAACGGCTACGGTTTACCCAATCGTGATGCGATGGCCTTCTTGGTTGGAATCCAAACAGGTCCTTACAACATAGGATACAGTTACGATGTCACTTTATCCTCACTGGGCGCAGGCAATACAGCTGGAGCGCATGAATTGACGTTGTCTTACAACCTTGCTGTTAAGGTAAAAACGAAACGCAAGATTGTTCCTTGCGCTGCGTTTTAAATATTGACTTATAAGATATTTACCTCTCGTTCCAGCGTTATCTGAAAACGACGGGCAATGTCCTCCACTATCTTGGTGGACAAATCATAGACTTCATTGCCGGTTGCTGTACCAAAGTTGACCAAAACCAAAGCTTGCTTTGCGTTCACGCCACATGTGGAATCTTGATAACCCTTCCAACCTGCTTGTTCTATCAACCAACCCGCCGGGACTTTAACTTTTCCTGGACCTGCAGGATATGCCGGCATGTTCTCAAATTGTTTTTTCAAGTCCAAATACAAAGACTCCTCAATAACTGGATTCTTAAAGAAACTACCCGCATTGCCCAACACCTTGGGATCGGGAAGCTTGGATTGTCGAATATTAATGACGGATTGGCTGATGCCCACCAAAGTAGGCGTTGCATAGCCCAAGCGTTCCATTTCCTTTTGAATATCCCCATACTGCGTATTCCAAACAGGGTGCTTCTTCAATTGAAAGGTCACTGAAAGAATAATCCACTTTCCTTTCTCTTCATTTTTAAACACACTATCACGGTATCCAAAAGCGCACGCTGCATGATCAAAAGTTCTAAGCTCTCCTGTATCCGCATGCATGGCCGCTAATGAATGAAAAACATCTTTGATCTCCACTCCATAGGCACCAATATTTTGTATAGGACATGCGCCCACTGAACCAGGAATTAAACTCAAATTTTCCACCCCTGCCCATTGGTTTTGGATACAATGCAAAACAAAAGAATGCCAAACAACACCTGCATTGGATTTCACCCAAACGTATTCCTCGTTCTCCTCAACTTTATCAATACCGATGATACGATTCAACACCACCACACCATCAAAATCCTGAGTGAACAAAACATTGCTACCACCGCCCAATACCAAACGCGGCAATGCCTTCCAACGGCTATCCAGTACAACTTCTCTTATGTCCTCAACCGTTTCACATTCCACCAACCACTTGGCCTTCACTGAGACGCCAAAGGTGTTGTATGGCTTCAAATCCGCATTTGCTATCCAATTCTTCATTTTCCTAATGTCGTTTAATTTTGGTTAGCCATTGGCACGTCCAACAAAAATTCATCCACGGAAATCTCAACAATATGACCTTGGGTGTTCTCCATCAGATCATGCAGATACCATCGCTCAGGCAAAGTTCCTGCAGTCCATTCTTGAAGCAACCATTTGCTTCCTATACGCTGATATTCCAATACTTGAAGGGAGGACACAACGTGATAATAATTGTTGCCCGAAATAGTTTTGAAGAAGCGCGGAAATTTTTCAACCATTTGACAAAGATGAAATAGAAAGCATATCTTGTGCAAATGATGACACCTTTTTTAAAACAATTTGCTGCGGATTTAATCAAGACCCATGGGGCCATGCTCGCAGATGTGCACATTGTCGTTCCTGGAAAACGTGCAGCTTTGTTCTTAAAAAAGCACCTCTATGATTTGCAACAAGGGCCTTTGATGGCGCCTGAAATCATGACACTTCCTGAATGGTTTCAAAGTATTGGTCAGCACAAAAACATTACATCTTTTGAATCCACCTTGCAACTCTATCAGTGTTATATCAGCACAGTTAAGGATCCAGAAGACTTTCAGACCTTTATGAAATGGGCTGGTCACGCCATGAATGACTTTAATGACGTCAATCAATACTTAATCAATCACGCATTGTTGTTTCAAAACATCAAGGACATCAAAGCCATTGATTCTTGGAGTCTTCACCAAGAGCCGCTTTCAGAAGTACAGCAAAAATTCCTACAATTCTGGGATGAACTCGGCGATTTGTACCGCGCATTTGAAATTGAAGCGGAAAGTAAAAAAGCATGGAACTACGCTCAGTTCACCCGACAATTGGCTGAGAAAAAAATAGCCCTTCAATCATCGGCAAGTCACACCTACTTTGCAGGATTATCAAGACTAACACCCTCTGAAGAAAAGGTAATTGAACATTTCAAAAAAGCCCATCATCAAGTTGAAGTGATATGGGATGCTGATCCCTACTATGTCAATAACCCCTCGCATGAGGCTGGGCAATATTTTCAGCAAAAAATAAAAAAAGGAGAGGCTGTTGCCATGCAAGATTGCATGAGCCAAAGCGAAAGAAAAGTTTCCATCTGGAAATCCAACACTGCGCTTGGGGGTGCCGCAATCTTGGCCAAAAGACTATCTCAACTAACCGCCAAAGAAAGAGAGGAAACCGTTGTGGTCATTACAGACAACAACTCACTCCTTCCTATCATTACACATTTGGATGCAGAACTCCCCATTAATGTGGCCATTGGTTGGCCATTAAAACTCTCAGGGGTGTATCAACTCTTTCTCTCCTATATTCATTTTTGTATCAAAACACAAAGGCAGCGAAAAATATATCACAAGGATTTGGTGCAATGGATAGAACAACCCGTTCTAAGAAAGATAACAGATCCATGGCGAAGTGAATGTCTGAAAGCCATGATTGATAAGAAACGTGCATACTTCACCACAGAAGAATTGACAACCTGGATGAGCAACAAAAAATCTTCAGATCAATTCCTTGCCTTTCTTCCATTTATCGAAGTTGCTGATGCCAATTCCAAAGACATCATTTCAAAAATGAACCAATTGTGCGCAATCATTTTGGATGATGATTCATTGGATGATATCACAAAAGAATGCGCATTGCAATGGCAAGAAAAATGGGAAAAATTGGAACCCGCTCATGACAATTACCTGTTCCTACAAACACCAGAAGCCCTTGAAATTCTTATTCAGCATGTAATCTCAAGAGAGTCCATTGCACTGGAGGGAGAACCTTTAGAGGGACTTCAAATTATTGGGATGATTGAAACGCGCGCTTTGGATTTCAAAAAAGTTATTTTCAGCCACGCTACAGAGGAATCGATGCCGGGTCAAAGTCAAATGCAAACACTCATCCCATTTGAGTTAAGGAAAGCCTTTGATATGCCGATGCCAGGGGATCGAGAAGCGAGCTATGCTTACAATTTCTACCGATTGATTCAGCGAGCTGAAGAAATAGAATTCTACTACCCCTCCACAACCTCGGACTTTAGATCTGTTGAAAGAAGTAGGTATATACAACAACTTGAATGGGAATGGCCCTTGTATCATTCAAAGGTCCATTTCTCCTCACAAACCATTTCACTGCCCGGTTCTCAGGACCTCGATTTTGAAGAAATCATCTTGGCCGATGAATTCTCTAGAAAACAATTGTTGGGTCAATTTCAAAACGGACTCAGCCCATCCGCCATCAACAGGTATTTGTCCTGTCCGTTGGATTACTATTATAGATATGTACTTGGGATTGGAGAAATCAATGAACTTGAAGAACAAGTGGATTCGGCGGGCATGGGGACCATTGTGCACTCCGTACTCGAAAAATGGCACGAACCGCATTTGAATATCGCGCTAACGTTGGGGCACATTCAACAATGGCGCAGCGAACTGGAAACTGCGTTGCTCAAAGAGTTTCAATACAACGATAAAAATGTAGTTGTCGAAGGGTACAATCTATTGGCCATGGAAGCCGCCAAAAAAATGATTGAAAGGGTATTGAATTACGATGAAGAACTCATCAAATCAGGCACCCCACCTACCATCATCTACACCGAAAAACAAATGAGTTATCCGCTCACCCTCGATGATGGAAGTGAAGTTCAAATAAAAGGGACATTGGATAGGGTACATATGGCTGGAGGAATTTGCCACATCTTGGATTACAAAACAGGCAAAGTAGAAAGTGGTGACCTCTCCATCAGTGAAATTCAAATCGATAAAATTCTGAACGGAAAAAAAGCCAAACTAACACAAATATTGCTTTACGCATGGATGGCCTATAAAGGAGGTTTGAGCCCATTGGACAAATTACAAGTAGGACTATTTCCGCTTGGAACCGTTGAAGGCAAGCCTTATTGGCTCAAAAACGCTGACCAACTCCTCAACACCGACTTTATGATGGAGTGGGAAGAGGGAATTCGGCAACTCATCATGAGCATGCTTGAGCGACCACAATTTGCTCACCAAGAAGAATCACAGTATTGTCAATTCTGCCGCGGTGCAGGGCAGTGATTTCTTATATTTGTGACATGAAGTATTCACGCATCCTCCTCAAGCTTAGTGGTGAGTCTCTAATGGGAGACAAACAATTTGGAATAGACAACGAAAGATTGATGCAATATGCCAAGGAAATCAAAGAAATTTTTGATGCTGGTGTTGAAGTAGCAATAGTAATCGGAGGTGGGAATATCTTTAGAGGTGTGCAGGCACAGCAAGGTGGAATGGAACGCACCCAAGGTGACTATATGGGAATGTTGGCCACGATGATCAATTCCATGGCCCTGCAAAGCGCTTTGGAAAGTATCGAAGTTCCCACTAGATTGCAATCGGCTATTGAAATGAAGCAAATAGCAGAACCCTTTATTCGCCGCAAAGCAGTAAAGCATTTGGAAGTGGGTCGCGTGGTGATCTTCGGAGCCGGTACAGGCAATCCATTTTTCACTACCGATACAGCGGCATCATTGCGCGCCATTGAGATTGAAGCAGATGTTATTCTCAAAGGAACCCGTGTTGATGGTATTTACACGGCAGATCCTGAAAAAGATCCTACCGCAACCAAATATGAGCGCGTATCATTCAATGAAGTTTATGAGAAAGGATTGAACGTAATGGACATGACCGCCTTTACATTGTGCAATGAAAACAAATTGCCCATCATCGTTTTTGACATCAACAAAACCGGAAATTTAAAGCGCCTTGTCAAAGGTGAGAACGTAGGAACATTGGTAGATTTTTAATACAAAGCAATATGTCAGAAGAAATTGGAATGGCGCTAGACGAAGCCACAAATGGCATGAACAAAGCCATTGATCATTTGGAATTTGAATTGAATAAAATTCGTGCAGGAAAAGCAAGCCCTGCTATGTTGGATAGTGTGAAAGTAGATTACTACGGCTCTATGACTCCATTGAAAAATGTAGCCAATGTGAGCACGCCCGATGCCAGAACCATTACGGTTCAAGCTTGGGAAAAACACATGTTGGATGCCATTGCCAAAGCAATTATGGAAGCCAACTTGGGCTTGAATCCTCAAAACAACGGTGACTTGATTATTATTTCAGTCCCTATGTTAACGGAGGAACGCCGTCGCGATTTGTCCAAGCGCGCACATGGTGAAGGTGAAAACGCCAAAGTAGCCATCCGCAATGCACGCAAAGAAGCCATTGATTTTATCAAACAAGCACAAAAAGATGGACTTCCAGAAGATGAAGCCAAAACTGGCGAAACCAAAGTCCAAGAATTGACCGATCGTTACAACAAAAAAGTAGAGGAAGTTCTTGCAGCAAAAGACAAGGACATCATGACGATTTAAGGGATGAGG
>CANHIV010000006.1 GCA_947460525.1 Flavobacteriales bacterium | reverse complement strand
TTCATAGCTGTACCGCCGATGAACACTGTTGCCGCTAAGGCAAACCCTCCTATTGCTGTGAACCAATTTTTCATTTCCTAAACGATATAAAATTACACAAATCTTTCCTGTTTTCAAAACAAATAAAAAAAAGGGATATTTCGACGAGGTACATTTTTAGTTGTTCACAATTCGAGTGTGGATTTAAAAGTTGAAAATTAAATTAACGCAAAGGACGCAATGATTGTTGCTGACTAACTTCTTTGCAATCTCCGCGGATTCTTGACGTACTTGGCGTTTAATGCACTCCTTATTAAAACGCAAAGTGCGCAATGATTGTTGCAGGCTAACTTCTTCGCGATCTCTGCGGATTCTTAGCGTGATTTGCGATTTATGATTTTAATACAAAATAAACCAAGTTTTCTCAATGAACAAGTGATAGTTTGCAAAACACCATTGCATCGAATAGTTCTATATTCGTGACATGAAATATTTAATCAGTATTCTTTCTTTTGTTTTGCTGTCCCTAACATCTATTGGCCAACTGGTCATTAATGAGGGTTCCAATCGCAATTTTTCATTGGTCTATGATGAAGACCTGGAAGCCTCGGATTGGGTAGAGATATTAAATACCGGGATTGATTCAATAGACATGTATGGCTATATGATCAATGACAGCGCTGGTGTACAAAATGCATTTACCTTCGATCATTACTGGATTCAACCCGGTGAATACTTGATTGTCTTCTTGAGTGGTAAGAATAGACAATACGCGAGTCCATTTCAAGATGTTTTATCGATCAATGATTTCATTCCTCAAAACGGTTGGAACACCCATACATTGGACAACCCATTTGTTTGGGATGGTACGTCCAATCTTATCATCAATACGTGTTCCTACAGCAATACGGGATATACCATTAATTCCATTTTTAACCAAACCTATACCTCATTCAATTCTACTGTTGCTGCTTTTCAAGACGGCGGCGATGGCATTTGTCAAGCAGCCTCAGGCGAGGTTCACAACACGCGCCCTGTGTTGCGCATCAATGGGCAAACCATTGGCACCAATGATTATGTCAACGGAGCAACGGACTACCCTGCTCCTTATGGCAATTGGTATTGGGCTGCACGTCATCAAATGTTGATTTCTGCAGATGAGTTGAGCAATGCTGGAATTGCAGCTGGTCCGATTTCTCAAATCGAATTTGACGTTGCATCAACGGACCCGACACTTTACACTTATTTCAACATGTCGATGATTCAAGTGACTCTGGCTGAGATGAGCAATTTATTTGTTGGCAATGAAGGCCAATATTTTCATACCCAATTTTCAAGTAGCAATAGTGGCGAAACCATCTACTTGTATGATCCCGCGCAAAGTCTTGTTGATCAAATCACTTTGAATGCAACAGAGCATGACTATAGTATTGGAAAATTACCCAACGCAACTGGTGCAGCTCAACTATTGAATGTTGCTTCTCCAGGAGCTAGCAACGACGGCGCATCCGGTCTCATAGGCCAAGCCTTGGCTCCTATACTCTCAGTACCATCCGGTATTTACAACACTTTGCAACAAGTGATGATTTCTGATATCAATAATCCGATTTCTGAAATTCATTATACCACAGATGGTAACGAACCCACCATCAATTCTCCTTTATACAATGGCGCACCAATTTTGGTGTTCCAAGGCACTGTCCTTCGGGCGCGTTCATTCATCTCTGGCATGATGCCGAGTACAATAACGAGTGGAACTTATTTGATCAACGTCAGTCACTCTACCCCAATTGTTTCCATCACTACAAGTCCAGAAAATTTGTACAGTGAAAATGGCATATTTACCAATTGGTGGTTGGATAGCGAACGTTACGCGCAAATGCAATATTTCGATTCTACACTCAACCACAATTTTGTTTTTGACCGCGAAGTGGCCATGCAAGTAGATGGTGGAGCCGGAGGTTCAAGATCTAATCCCCAAACTTCTTTTCGTTTAGAAATGGCCAAAGGAATTTTTGATGAGTCGCCAGTTTTGCTTTCACTTATTCCGCAACAACCAAATCGCGCCAAATACAGCAAGTTGTATTTTAGAAATGGTAGCAATCAATACTTGAATCTACCCTATAAAGACGCCGCACAAACGACCATGATGGTGGGTGAAAGCAATGGATATTACTCCACCATGCGTCCCGCAACTGTTTACATCAACGGACAATACTGGGGATTGTATGAAATGCGCGAAAAATTGGATGAGGAATATTTCAAAGAACAAGATGGAGGAACAAAGTCTACAATGGACATCTTGGCATTAAGTTATTGGTATGGTGGTGTATTGCGCGCTACTGCCGGTGATGTCAATAATTATTGGGATAGCTACAATCAAATTTTGTCTTTGAATCCCAACGATACGGATTACCTAAATCAAATAGACCAATTGTATGACATGAAATACATGACAGATTACATCATTGGCGAAACATGGATGGGCAATACAGACTGGCCGTATAACAACATTAAAATTTATAGATGCGATTCCACCAATTACAGATGGCGTTTTGCCACCATTGATTTGGAATTGAGTCTTCAGCCCAATGGCTGGACAGATTGTAACTCCAATGGTTTGGCGCATGCATTGGGGAACGGAGAGGGGAATCCTTTCATTCGTGCATGGTGGCAAAGTTTGAGTCATATTCCTTATCGACATTACTTTATCAATCGCTATGCTGACTTGATGAACACCGCTTACATGCCGGAGAGATTGTTGGCCATTGAAAATACATTCTTCAATTTGTGGACACCCGAAATGCCCAATGAATATCAACGTTGGGCAGATCCCGGAAATGTCGGTGGATGGATGAACGACTACTACAATAGACATCTTCAATTTCGTGAAGAGTTGGAATGCAAATCCAGCACGGTTAGAGATCACGTTGAGTCCCAAATGAATTGTGGCCCACAAAAAAATGTTGTATTTAATATTCAACCTGCAATGGCTGGTGTTATCCACTTGAATACCATTTTGCTTTCTGATTCCACATGGTCTGGAATTTACTACACCCAAGTTCCCATTCAAATGGAAGCCGAAGCTTTGACTGGATATTTATTCTCGCATTGGACTACTGAAAATGGAGAGATTGCAGATTCAACTTTGAGTTCTTTTACAACATCGCTCAACAATGATAGCATTTCTTTCACTGCTCATTTTGTGGTAGATCCTAATGCCAATGTTTCAACTCTTTTGACCAAGAATTTTCAATTGTTCCCCAACCCAGGAAGCGAGAACTTTCAAATTCAGTCCAATGAAGCGATGGAATCCATTCAGATATTCAATGCCTCTGGAATGTGCGTACATCAGGTGAGTAACAGCAATGGAAAATCATTGATTGTCAACGCCCAAGATTGGAGCGATGGTGTTTATTTCATTGTAGTAAAACAAAACGGAAAAGTTCAAACACAACGTTGGGTGAAGAATTAATCACCCAACCTTGGTCCTGACCAAATTTTTCTGATTTCCGTATTTTCTATATCTACTAGGAGAGCCTTTCTTTTGAAAGGCTTTTCTCTTCTTATAACTTGAACGTTATACTCTCTCCACTTGTCTTCTACAGTGATGGTCAAATCACCGGTTTGTTTTTGCATGATCTCTTTGGCATTGCGATGAATATCGACACCATTGATACACGTAATGCGCATTTCCTGACCAATGCCTACATCATCTGCTGGACCTTCAAACACCACATTTAAAACGCGTCCCATGTCATCAACAATAAAACCGTAGAAGTCTTCAGCAACATTGCCGCTATTGGACCATTCCAACTTCCAACCCAAATGTTTGAGGGTGTATTTGAGTTGAGACAAATAATCACCAGTTCCTTCACATAATTCATATCGGTATGATTCCCATCTATTCAATCCCAACGCCTTGCATACCTCCCAATAATCATCAGAGGTATACCCTACTCCTCGTTTTCCATATTGCTCATACATCGACCTCATTACATCATCCATACTGACTTTCCCTTGGCTACCAACGAGCAAATCAACATCCATCATCCAAGCCAACATGGCTCCTTCATTGTAAATGGAGACCTTTCTTCCTGGTATGCCTGCTGTATAGCCATCCACCCAGGTATCCACAGAACTATCGGTAACACTTTGGTGCAACCTACCACGATTTCGTACATGCGTTTCAATGAATTCCTCCATTTGAATTTTAGCCTTTGCCATTGACCAAACGCCACTTCGTATCAACATCATGTCGCCATAGTAGGTGGTAACCCCTTCTGTAACAAATCCAGTGTCTGAATAATTGGGTCGGGTAAAATCATATGGTGTCATGTCTTTGGGGCGAATGCACTTCACGTTCCATGCATGGAACAACTCGTGCGAAGAAATCCCTAAAAATGAATCGTAATTTTTTCTTTCATGAAAGGCTTGGCTTGGCCCCATAGCTATGATGGTTGAATTTTCGTGCTCAACACCATGACGAATAAAATAAGGGGCAAACTGAAAAATAAAATGGTAGTGACTCCGAGGGAAATCACCAAACATGGACATTTGCAATTCAGAAAACGCCTGAAAATCTTTTCTCCAATCAAAGTCTCCAAAATTAACTTCTCCATTCATCCATACATGCATCAACTGACCATGCGCTTCGTAGTGATGTGACGACAAGTCTCGTGAAAAAACAAAAGGAGAATCTGCCAAATGATCCATATTGGCCGCACTTAACAACCAAATGGACTCGCCATTTTCAGTTTGTTTTTTTTCAGCAGGAATGCCACCAGCGTAGGAAAAGTCGAACGGTACATTGACTTGAACATCAATATCCATTTCCGGATTGTCTAGCAAATAACAAAAGGCATTTACGGGGTTAAAATACAATTGCGCTCCATCCCAGTAGGAAGAACCCGCGTTCATCTCAGCTGCAAAATATTCATAATGTACTTTGATATAGTCCACCCCATCGCTCTGCACCACCCAAGTATGCGGTGTTGACTTTTTCCACAACAACAACTCACCTGTATCTGCATCGTATGCCTTCCAACCGCGAACGTTCTTTGCAAAGTTTCCGAGCTCATATCTGCCGGGTCGCCATACTGGAAGCTGAATGGTTGTGGATTCTCCCATTGATGGAAAGAGTGCCACGAAATTGATAAACCGTTGGTGAGGTTGTCCTCCTTGAATTTTATAACGAATCATTTGACTAATCTTGAATGTATACAGGTCGTCCAATACAGCCTGAAGGGCGATTGATATTTAACATGGCTGCAATGGTAGCTGCTATATCAGTAATGTCCGCTTCATTGGCAACGGGCCACGGATAAACACCTGCCCAACTGCCCAACATTAAAAAAGGAACATGGGTGTCATAATCATAACCAGAGCCATGCGTGGTTCCTTGCTTTCCATATTCTATCCATCCTGACTTGAGCAAATAAATCACATCTCCCGATTGGGCTTGATCAAAACCCAATTGAATTTTTTCCGATAAACCTTCACGCTCTATGGCGTAGGACAATTCCGCGTGCGTGAATGCGGCATGCACCCCTTCCATCTCCAAAGTCCACATCGCTACTTCTTGTTGAATGGTCTTTAAACTCAATTTCTTTTGCTCTATCAAAGAACGATTCAAGAAAATATTCTGATTGGATTCATTGATCACCCAATCGCCATCTCCATACTTGGACTTCAACTTATTTTCAACCATTTCCTCCAATTTATCAGAAACAAAATAGCCAGCAGCTAACTTTCTATCCAACATCATGGAAGGGTTATTGGCAGCACCATGGTCTGCCGAAAGGAAAATCAAATAATGATTTCGGCCTATGGTTGAATCCAAATAATTGATCAATTCATCCAGATCATTGTTCAATCTTAAATAAGTATCTTGGGTTTCTTTACTGTGCGGACCAAATTGATGTCCCACATAATCCGTTGCTGAAAAGCTCAAACACAGTATATCCAAATCATTGTCTTGCCCCAACTTCTCACCTTCAATTGCCGCAATAGCAAATTCTTTGGTCATGGTATTTCCAAAAGGATTGGCTTTCATCAAATCATATTGACCATTCAATTTGGCCAACTCACCCAGATTGTATGGAAACACAGGTCGAATCGTTCCTTTAAATGGCAATTCATAGGGATTATTATCCGGTAAGCTCTCATTGTATATTGAATCTGCATACAATGGCTCCCACGTTTGAGACAGGTAGTGCTTGCCTCTTTCCTTGGCATTGAAATCTTTGACCCATTGTGGCAATTCCGTCATTCCATACCAAGAGGAAGTAGCCCAAACATCTTCTTGTCCTCCAATGTACCAATAGGCTGCGTCCGCTGAGCGACCAGCCGGCAAGATGGCGCCACGGTCTTTTAAACTAATACCAATGACCTTAGAATTGGCATTGGCCAACTTGATTTCATCACCCAAAGTGGTTGTTTTTAAAAACACCGGTGACATTTTACCCGCTTCACTATTGGTGCCTACACCCACAACAGTGGTATCCTTGGCGCAATATTGAATAGCATTGCGCTTTTTATCATACCAATCATTGGCGATGATGCCATGGTAGGCAGGCGTTGTTCCTGTGAATATACTGGCGTGTCCCGGACCAGTGTATGTAGGGACATAATTGTAATGGGTATTGAGTACAGAAATACCTTCATGCATCATCCTTTGAAATCCACCCGGTTGAATCAGTAAATCCGCATCATATCGGGTTAGGTAATCATACCGCATTTGATCAACAGTTATTCCGATGACCAATCTAGGGGTATAATCATAATCTTCCTCAGCAAATACATAAGCTGAATCATAGGTATGGGGTTCATATTCCATAATTGGCAACTCAACTTTAGCAAGTCGTGAATTGTTGTAGCAACTGGAAAATGATACAGCGCACAAAGCGGCAAGGAAAACCCAATTTTTCATGGGTTAAAAGTAAGAGAAAAGAAAAGGAAAATTATCGATTGCGCAAATAGAAATCCTCACTGAATTGTTCAACAGCGTTTAGTACTGCTTCATTCATCATATGCGGATCCCAAGGCTTGCCAATGTATCTGAACAATTCCATATGATGCAGTACTTTCAAAACATTTTCAACCTCTGCCTGCCCCGTGAGCATCATTTTTTTTGATCTGGGATTAATGGCATGTGCTTGAATTAAAAAATCTGAACCCAATATACCTGGCATAAGATAATCTGAGATAATCAAAGCCAAAGGGGTTTCGGATTGGCTTGTTAGTTCGGACACAAGTTCTAAAGCCTCCTCACCACTGGAAGCCCTTTCCACTACTATGTTTTCAGGTAGTATTCTCTCCAACTGAATGCGAAGTACTTCTAAAATAAAAGCATCATCGTCAACAAGAAGTATGGAAAAGACCTGACTCATTATGATTATTTTCTGGATTCAATAGCTTTTTCAATGATTCCAATTAAATAGTCTTCTGACCAAGGCTTAGAAACAATCGAATCAATTTCATTGGATTCAATCATTTGCTGGGCAATGTTTTCCTGAAGCTGACCTGATAACACAACCACTTTAATTTCAGGATTGATTTGTTTGACATATTGCGCCAACGCATCCCCATTTTTGCCTGGCATGATCCAGTCAGAAATGATAACAATTAACTGAATACCGCCAATTTTTAAATCTTCAATAACTTCGATTGCCTCGTCAACATTCTGAGCAAATTCCAAAACGAAATCTTTTCCAAATCTTCTTTCCAATTGAATTCGTAAAGAATTCAAAACGAGGATATCATCATCAACGGCTAAAATGGCGGTGTTCATTCAATTGGATTTAGTGGCAATGTTACTGTAAATCTGGTTAAACGGGCATCACTTGAGCAAGAAATCGTACCGCTCTGCTTCTCAATAATCTTTCGAACAATATTCAATCCCAAGCCTGTACCTTCCCCTCTGGCTTTGGTAGTAAAGAAAGGCTCAAATATTTTATCAATAATCTCTTCAGGAATCTGTGGTCCATCATTCGAAACTTCAATGATATGATTGCCTTGTGATTGGCGGTAAGTAAAACTAATTTCACATTTATTATTTGCCGCCTGAAGAGCATTGTTTACCAAATTCGTCCATACCTGCGACATTTCATCAGGTAAACCATAGCACGAAACATCATCGGGAATTAAATTTGATACTTGACTCCCTTGTTTGATTTTGTTCCACATGATGGTTAGAACTGTATCAATATTTTCCTTCAAATTAAAATTGGACTTTTGCGCATTCAAGTTACCATGCGCAAAACTATTGAGTGCTTTTACCACCTTACTTCCTTGTTCAGAGGAAGCCGTAGTTGTATTAATGGAGCGTTGTATCAAAACAAAGTTGAGACTCAACTGAAGTACATCATCGACATTGGGTGCAGCCAAAACGTCCATAACAGCTGGGTTGGGTGTTAAAATCCCCATTTGTACCAATGAGCGAGCGATTCGTCTTTTCTTTAATGGGTCATTAAAATCCGATAATCTATCCATCAATCGCTGCATGTATTGACGCTCTTCCGTGGTAGACAAATGAATAATTTGAGACTGCTCATACAAACCAATGCTCAACTTTAAATCCTCCATGCTCATTGTGGATATCAACTTCATCACACCATCATTAAAAAGATGCTTCATGTTCTCCCCTGATGCTTTGATAGAACCCAAAGGGGTGTTTATTTCATGCGCTATCCCGGCAATCAACATACCCAATGTCGAAAGCCTTTCTTTGCTGATAATTTCAGTTTGAGCAATTTTTAATTCCTCCAATGACTTCTCTAACTCAACCGTCTTTTTGGTTAAGTCATTCTCGGCAGTTTTCAACTGATCTATCAATCTAGAAAGCTCATTCTCATTTTTCTTTCTTTGCGTGATGTCGTGCAGATATCCTCGAAGAATATTTCCTTCTTCCAACAAGAAAATATTTCGTTCAAAAACCAATTGATTAAAACCAAACTCCACCTTGTCAGAAACATTCAAATCTTGCCAATCCAATTTGATCGTGTCACAGAAAAAATCAAAATCCAATTGCTGAATATCGCCAAAAGTTTGCACCGCAGCAGGATTAAAATATCGGATTGATTTGGTGGCAATGTTTAATTCAAAAACGGGATTGGGATTTTGCTCAGGAAACAAAGCCAAATTAGAGATATGCTTGGTCTTCTCTTCAACGATCTTCTCAAGTCCTTCATTAATGGATCTAATTTCAGCTCTAGATTCTTCCAATTGGGTAACATACAACTCACGTTGCAATTCTAAATTCTTTCGTTCCGTAACGTCCGTTTCTACGGCCAAAAAGCCTGTATGTTCTCCTCTGTCATTTTTAATGGGAACAATATTCAATGCTACCCAGTATTCTCGTCCATCTTTTGTTTGATTCAGCACTTCTGCCCAAACGGGTTCTTGCATATTTAAGAAGTGCCCAATACGCGCCAATTCAGCTTTATTTGATTTTTCATTTTGAAAAATCTTGGGTGTTTTTCCTAATAATTCAGACAAAGAATAGCCTGTAATCTGCTCAGCGCTTTCATTGACCCACTGAATCTTTCTGTGTTGATCCGTAATAATTACTGCATTAGAAGTTTTACGAGCAACCAACGAAAGCTTGTTCATTTCTTCTTGGGCCAATTTTCTCTCAGTGATGTCCTGAATTACACCGGTAATCTTTTCCTTTCCTTCCTGGGCCATATACCTTCCAATGCAACTAACCCAAATGGTTTCAGAAGAAACCGACTTGAGCAATCTAAACTCAATAGAAAAATTGGATTTGGCGTCCTTGGCGCCTAAAAAACTTTGAATTACAAATGGCCTATCCTCCTCTGCTACCAATTGAATAAAGCTATCATAATCTCGTTTAAGAGATTTACTAAATCCAAGAATAACGGTCAAATTCTCGCTTCCTAGCCACGAATCGGTTTCGATATCATATTCAAAACTTCCCAGCTTGGCAATCGATTGCGCAACATTCAAATCATTCAATGCGATCAATAGTTTCGCTGATCTTAACTTGATCTCTTCTTCAAGGCCATTGGTTAACTTCTCATTCTCATTCCTTTGCCCATCCAATGTTTCCGCCAAAGAATGCAAAGAGCTTTGCAACTGATGCAATTCCTTGGCTTGGTAATAATCCTCTTCAATTCGATCATGAAAATCCCCTTTGGCCAAAGATTCAGCAAACTCTTTTACTCTCGTAATTGGTGTTGAAATGAGGTTGGCCAATACGTACACCAAAATCATGATCACCGCCGCAATAAAGGTCAAGAACAAGAAAATTGGGCGGTTGATACTGCTCACATCAGCATTTAGCTTTGCCCGAGTGATGGATATAAAAACCTTTCCTTGAACACCGTTCACTGCAAAAGATTTCTCCGTTGACAAATAATGAACAGAGTCTGCTATGACTTGCTCATAATGAATGGTGTCTGGAATAACAACTGTTGAAATGGGCTGCTTATTGTTGTCCAATAAAACAAGTCCTACGACACTCAATTGATCTGTCGTAGAAACCAATTTCATCGTTGCTTGCAAAGATTCAAAATCGTCATCAGCCAATGATAGCTCCACACTATTGGCCAAAGTAGAAGCCAACTGATTCAACTGTTGCTTTTTGTATCGTCCTAATATTTCTCTTTGACGGTTGGGATAATAAAAAGCCAGCACCCCTATCAATAGAACAATAATAATGGAATAAGGCAACCAAACCTGAGTAAAGATGCTTGAGCTAATCTTAATTAA
>CANHIV010000005.1 GCA_947460525.1 Flavobacteriales bacterium | reverse complement strand
TTACATCTCCTGGCGTGTCAGGACAGATAACCATGGTGTAGTTGGCATCGGTATAAGGGCCACCACCAGGACCGTCATCTGTCAATATACCCGTGCATGTGTTCAGGGTTGTGCTGGAAATTGGTATTTGAGCAATTGCCAGTGCGGGTGTTAAAATGGCCAATAAAAGGAATACACGTTGTTTCATGGATATATACTTCTCTTCGTTTGTAGTAAGACAAATATACGAAACCAAGAGTTGCATTTCCCTAGGATTTTAATCAAAAAAAAAGGGAGCCGGAGCTCCACTTTCTTTTCTATCTAGGTTTTGGTTAAGGTCTGAGTAAAATGGAACCGCTGTAATACTTGTCTTCTCCTGTTTTTTCATTGTGCACAATGGCAATCCAAGGATATTGCTTGTCGGTTTCAAGGGCACGTCCTTTTGAATCATTTCCGTTCCAAGCTCGCTTGGGCGATTTGGTTTCAAAAATCTTTTTGCCATTGTCGTAAATGCTCAAAACGAAATTCCCTTTCATGGCAATCAGGCCTTGCGGCATAAATTCTTGACCCACATAAATACTATTCGGCGCATTTAAATTGTAATCAGAATTGACGTCGAGGTATTTAATTTTAGTATCGCGACATCCGTTTTCATGAATGGCTGTGATCTGTATGGCATGCTTGCCTGCTTGAGAAAAAGATTTCATCGGAGAATCTCCTTCTTGATGAAAACCATCATCAAAAGTCCATGAGGTAAAGTGACTTCGCTGGCTCATGTTTTCTATCTGAATGGTAGGCACTTCGTTGGGGCCATTCACAAATTTCCAATCAAAGTCAGCATCAGGGGTGGTGAGAATGGTAATGGTCTCACTCATGTTCATGGTGTTGATTTGAGCACTTTTGTGGCCTGACAATGACAATGAAACGACGTATGTTCCAGGCTTCAAATAACGGTGCTTAGGATCTCTTTCGTTGGAGAAACTTCCATCACCGAAATTCCACAAGAAGCTTACATCATCTGGTGCAGAGGGTGGGTTGAATGAAATTTCAGCGCCAACACAATTGGTTCTTGTGCCTCCGGGTTGAAACACATCTGATTTTTGAACTTGCGGAGAATTTAAATTAGCGCTGGTAGAGTTACCATCAGAAGGAGTTACTCTATCTGCGGACTTATTTTCAAGGGAAGAAGTCGCATTTTGAAGTTTTGCAACATCGCTGTCTTTCAAGGTGGGCACGCTTTGCTCTTGCAATGTGATATCTTGGGTGGATGCGGATAAAGTGGGGGCGATGGAATTCGAACCTTCTGAATATTCAGCTTCTTGCTGTTTGGTAGAAGAAGGATGACCATCGTTTTTTTGATTGAAGTACAAAACCGTTGATCCAATACCGATTCCCACCATGACAACTGCAGCGCCAATGGTTTTGAATAGTTTGGAGGAAGCGAGAGCTGCCGTTGAAGCGGAAGTGGCCATGCCTTCAGCAATGCCGTTCCAAACGCCAGGGCCTACGGGCATTTCATGGTCTTTGAATGCTCCTCTTAATTTTTTTTCAAATTTATTTTCGCTCATTGCTTCAATTGGTATCGAGTAAAATGCGTTGTAAGTTTTTCTTTGCTTTAAAGTAGTTGCTTTTGGATGTGCCAACGGAAATACCTAATTTGTCGGCAACATCTTGGTGCGTATATTCTTCAAATGCGATTAGATTGAATACAGTTCTATAGACTGGTGTCAACTGTTCCATGGCAGTTAAAACTTGCTCTGGAGTAAAGTCAATGTCCATTTCACCGTCTTCAACATCTTCTGTTTTTTCAACTGGAATTTCATGATGGTCAGTCGATACCCAGCGGATACCTTTGTTCTTTCTCAAAGTATCCAGGCACAAATTGACAAACATTCTTCTTAGCCAACCTTCAAAAGCACCATTGCCTTTGAATTGATGGATTTGTTGAAATGCTTTGATGAATCCTTCTTGCAAAAGATCTTCAGCGTCTTCCCTCGATTTCAAATAACGTACACACACCACCATCATGCGACCTGAGAACATTTTGTAGACGAGTTCTTGAGACCGCAAATCACCATGGATGCAGCCCATTACCAACTCGTTTATAATGTTTGATTCAGGCACTCAACTAAAGTAATGACGATTTTGTTTGTTGGGGTTGCCCCGGGCGAGAAAAAAAAGTTTTACTTTTGTCAATGATGTCTCAAAAAAGAGTAGTAGTCGGCTTATCAGGTGGTGTTGATTCGAGTGTTTCAGCCGCTCTTTTGTTGGAGCAGGGTTACGAGGTGATTGGTGTTTTCATGCGCAATTGGCATGATGAAACCGTCGTTATCAATCAAGAATGTCCTTGGATTGATGATTCCAATGATGCCATGTTGGTGGCAGAGCATTTGGGAATTCCTTTTCAAGTCCTGGATTTAAGCGGGGAGTACAAAAAGCGAATCGTCGAATACATGTTCGAGGAATACAAGAATGGTTTTACCCCCAATCCGGATATTCTTTGCAACAGGGAAATCAAGTTTGATGTTTTTCTTAAAGCAGCGGAGCAGCTGGGTGCTGATTTTGTCGCAACGGGTCATTATTGCCAAAAGGGGTGGAATGAAAAGGATCAGGTTTTTGAACTGATTGAAGGGGCGGACGAGAACAAAGACCAGAGTTACTTCCTTTGTCAGATATCACAAGATCAATTGTCAAAAGCGCTTTTCCCAATAGGGCATTTGAAAAAATCTCAAGTGCGCGAATTGGCTGAGAAATATAACCTCCCCACGGCGCATAAAAAGGACTCACAAGGTTTGTGCTTTGTGGGCAAGGTAAAGCTGCCTGTGTTTTTGCAACAGCAACTTTCCCCAAAAGAGGGCAATGTAATATATGTCTCTCAGGAAGAATATACCAGAATAGCTGGAGATAGGGTCATGAGAGAATGGTCTTGGGAGAGTGCTGAGATGATTACACAGTTGCCAAAGTGGCAAGAGATGAAAGGTCGTTGGATCGGCAAGCACCAAGGGGCGCATTATTATACAGTAGGACAAAGGAAGGGACTTCAAATTGGTGGCTTCAAGGAACCGCTTTTCATTTTACATACGGACACCACTTCTAATACGGTTTATGTTGGAGAAGGAGAAAATCATATTGCCCTGTACCAAAGTGTAGTTTTTGTTCCAAAAGCGCACATACACTTTCTACAATCTCCTGATGGGGACAAGGGGCAAATTTTTGCCAGAATTAGGTACCGACAAACTCTTGAAAAGGTGGAGATGTTTTCTAATGATGAGGGCTTTTACTTCTTTTTTCAACAGCCCCAGCGTGCTATCGCGCCAGGTCAGTTTATTGCTTGGTATGCTGCATCTTCCGATGCTGCTCAATCCGGAATGCAGCTTTTGGGCAGTGGAAGGATGTCAGAACGTTAACAACTAAACTGTTAAATTACAGGCGTTTATTTTTTTCTTTTCGATTTCCGAATATTTTAGCCACATAATGAAAAAATACTTTCTTGTCGTTTTGCTCTTGGCCATTTTTGGCGGAGTTAAAATTTCAGCTCAAAACCAGCCCTGCGGTGATACTTTGCATTATCTGCAAATCAATATGACCACAGGTACTTGGGGGGGAGAAATGTCATGGACATTATTGAATGATGCCAACCAACCCGTCAATGGTGGTGGTGGATATGGAAATAACCAAGCATTTACCTTAACCCAATGTTTACCTTCAGGTTGTTACACCATGCATTTGCATGATTCGTTTGGTGACGGTTGGAACGGCGGAACCATGGATTTGACCTTAGATGGACAGAACATTTTTTCAGGCACACTTTCAGCAGGGTCTGATATGGTATTCACGATTGCCATGAATGCCATGGGATGCCAAAGCTCAATTCCAGTGGGTTGTATGGACCCGGCAGCTGCTAACTACAATCCTGCGGCACAAATGAGCGATGCATCATGTATCTATTTGGGCTGCACGGATCCCTACGCAATGAACTACAACGCATCGGCTACTCAAAATGATAGTTCTTGTGTATACTGCAATGAAGGCGTTTACGCGCATTTGTACATCTGCGCTTTCGCTAATGGCAACCAAATCAATCTAAGTATTTTGGATAGCAATGGTGTTTCAATTTTCAATTCACCGCTCATTAACAATGGTGCTATATACAACACGAATGTGTGTTTGGATAGCAACATGTGTTACACAGCTGTCATGACGAACAATGCTGGATTGCCAGGGTGGAACAATGGTTACTTCTGGGTTTCCGTGGGTGGTGCGCAAGTGATCAACCAATCATTGGATGCCAATTCAACTTTCGAAGAGGCCAACTTCAGTATGTTTGGCGCTTGCAATGTTCCAGTAATTGCAGGCTGTACGGATACATGGGCAATGAATTACAACCCCCAAGCCACTTTGAGCGACGGGTCTTGTGTCTACCCCGTCTATGGTTGCATGGATTTGAATGCATTGAATTACATGGAAGAAGCAACGGTGAATTCAAATTGTCTATATCCCAATATGTGTGGAAATATGAATTTGATTTATTTTGAATCTTCTTCTCAGAATGGAAATTATTCTGATTACTATACCATTACTGATGAAAACAACAGTATGGTTGGATACAATTATGTTGGAGAATCAAATTATGCATGTGTTAACGATGGATGCTTTTTTATTCAACTGAACACCTGGGATGCCAATCCAGCTTTGGATACGCTAACCATTCAAGTGAACAATAATGAGATATATTCTTTTACCTCGTCTCAATTGTTATTTTCGTTGAATACCATTTGCTTAAATGATCCTACAGGTTTTGCAGTAGCCGGTTGTACAGACGTAAATGCATTGAATTACAATTCGATGGCAACTGAAAATGACAACTCTTGTGTTTTTGCTTCGGATTGTCCAAATGGTTTCTCTTATATCCAAGGTTCAACAGGAAGTTGGGGAAATGAAATGTCTTTTGACATTACCAATTCAGCAGGTGAAATTGTTTTTTCTTTTGAAGGAAGCACTTCGAACACAACCTTCCTTGAATATGCTTGTTTGGCTCCGGACTGTTATTCTGTTCAAATGGAAGACAGCTGGGGTGACGGATGGAATGGGGGTTATGTTTATTTGACTGAATCTAATGGAGTAGGCAATTATCAAGGTGTTTTAAATTGGGGTAACTTGGGATGGGGAAATTTCAGCGTTGGCGGAATGTGCACAGAAGCGCTTTGGGGATGTATGGACAGCACAGCATTGAACTATGCTTCATGGGCCACCCAAGATGATGGTTCTTGCATGTACAACGACAATGATACCATCAATTGGAATCCTGGAATGGCTTTGAATTCAAATTGGGAAGTGAAAGTTTTCCCCAATCCGAGCAATGACCTGGTTTGGTTGAATGTTTCTGGATTGAATCAAAACGAATTGGCAAAGTGTCAGGTGTTTGCAGCGGATGGCAGATTGGTAAGCGAGAAGTCATTCACAACCAATGGAAACGCCAACTTTGTTGTGGAAGGTATCGAAAGTGAAACAGGAATTTTCTTTGTCAAGTTGATCATCCAAAATGAATCAAAATTGACCCGAGTGATCAAACTTTAGTTCAAGAACTTTAAAGAAAAAAAGGAGAGCGGCGCTCTCCTTTTTTATTTGAATAAGAAGTATATTGCGGTAATCAAATAAGTGTATATGCGTACTAATTTTTTAAAGCCAATACTCCTTGTATTGTGCGCGTTGGGAACAACCTTGTCATGGTCACAAGTAAGTCAAGGTGGAGAGCCGTTTCAATGGAATGACAAAAGATTGCCTGAGGGCATTTCGTTTGTTGACATGCCAGGCATTGATATGATACAACTTCAGCAAGAAGATGCAGTAGTCGATCAAGTGAAATCTGCGCCTTATCGATTTGGGGTAGAGTTTGAAGTAAATTACAATATTGAAAATGCAGGATCTTGGACCTTTTTTCACGAACAAGATTTGGCGATCTGGACATTGGGGGTAAGTTGTCCCAATGCCAGGACCATGAATTTTGTCTTTTCTAAATATCATTTGGTAAAGGGAGCTTCTTTGTATTTGTGGACCGCCAATAGAGATGAATTTATTGGATCATTCAATGAAAAGAATAACGCAGCGGCCAATGTGTTGGGTACAACTATTTTGCATGATGATCAAGTGGTTATTGAATTGCATGTACCCATTAGCAGAATGCAGGAAGTGCAATTGGAATTAGGACAAGTAGTTCATGGTTATCGCCCAGTTTTGCTTAGCCATTTTGATGATGATGCAGAGCAACGTGGTCCCTATGGAACTTCTGGAAATTGCAACAACAACGTGAATTGCGCAGTTGGTGCAGATTGGCAAGTGGAGAAACGTTCCGTAGCCATGATATTATCGGGCGGTTCAGCATTGTGCACAGGTTCCTTGGTAAACAATACAGCCAATGACGGAACTCCCTATTTTCTGACGGCCAATCATTGCTACAGCAATACAGTGGGTTCTTGGGTATTCGTTTTTAATCATGAAACTACAGGATGCACCGGGACCACCGGACCCACCAATCAAACGGTTTCTGGTTCTGTTTTGCGCGCAAAAAATGCAGGTTCTGATTTCTGTTTGTTGGAATTGAATTCAATTCCTCCTGCTTCCTACAATGTTCAATACGCAGGATGGGATGCCTCGGATGCATTGACGGTGACCAGCGCGGTGGGCATTCACCACCCTTCAGGAGATTTGAAAAAGATTAGCTTTGAGAATGATGCAGTGCCGCAAGGAACTTGGTCTGGTGCACAGACATGGGATGTGCAACAATGGGACGATGGAATCACTGAAGGTGGATCTTCTGGAAGTCCTTTATTTGATCAAAATCACAGAATTATTGGACAGTTGTACGGTGGATTATCGGGATGTTCAGGCAGTGTCGAAAACGGCGAGGGCGATTCTTATGGCCGATTTGGTATATCTTGGAACACGGGCGCAACTTCTGCTGCACGATTGAAAGAGTGGTTAGATCCAGGAAATTCAGGCGTGCTGGTTTTGGATGGTTATCCCGATGGATTTGTTGCGGCAGCGCTAGATGCCAATGCCTCTTCTATCGGAGATGTGCCGGCATCAACTTGTAACGCTAGTGTTTCACCAACGGTCACAATTTTAAACCAAGGTTCATCTAATCTTACATCAGTGACCATTCAGTATCAATGGAACAACGGTGCTGCACAAACGCAACTTTGGTCAGGTACTTTGGCCCAAGGTCAATCTGAAATTGTTGCTTTGCCAGCCCAAGCGCTAGCAGCGGGAAACAATACCTTGGTGGTTACCTTGGTAAATCCCAACAACGGAACGGATGAGAATTTAAACAACAATTCATTGACTTCGTCCATCAATTATATCAATGCAGGCGCCGCAACGGCTTTGCCCTATAGCAATAACCTTTCTCAAACCGCATTCCCCTATAGTGGTTGGCAGTTGAATAACAATGATGGAGGAATCACATGGGCGCAAACTACCGTTACCAATGGTGGTGGAGTGTTGAAGTACGATTGCTTCAATTACGATGTTCAAGGTGAAGTGGATGAATTTGTTACAACGCCTTTTGCAATCAATAGCAATTCAGTATCACTCAACTTCAAAGTGGCGCATGTTCGATACAACAATCAATATTCAGATCAATTGCAAGTGGCAGTTTCCACTTCTTGCGAAGGGCCATGGGAAATATTGTATGATAAAGCGGGTGCTACTTTGGCTACGGCCGCTAATAGTACGCAAGATTACACCAACCCTGCAGCAGCCGATTGGAGAGCAGAGTGTGTTGATTTAAGCAATCGTTTTGGACAAAATTTGTTTGTTAAGTTCATTGCAACCAATGGTTATGGAAACAACATTTTTGTTGATGATATTGCGATGGTAGAAGCAGATTGCAATGGCGGCACGCAAGTTCAAAATGTAAAAGCTGATGAGAAAATGTTGGTCTATCCCAATCCTGCTCAAGGTGAGGCTTATCTCAATGTTCCCGTTGAATTTGGAAACGAAATACAAGTTCAATTGTTCAATGGATTGGGTCAGATGGTTTGGGAAATGAAATCATCCAATGTGTCAAAACTACCGATTGATTGTAAAACATTGAGTGATGGTTTGTACCAAATTCGTGTAATTGGAAATTCAAGTACGCAAACTTTGCCGTTAATGGTCAAACATTGATTTTGTCTATTGTGGATAAAAAGGCCTTCTTTGAAGGCCTTTTTTTTTAATGGGCTAAGGTGAATAGGTAAATTTGCAATAATGGAATCGAATTGGGCTTGGATCGAGCATGAATATGGCTATTTCCCTTTGTGGGCATGGTTGATATTGGTTGTGATGTGTTTTTTTGGATTAATGCAGCTTTTTTATTTCGTAAGGTATTTCGCACCCCTTGGAAAAATCAAGGCAGATGAAAGAGCATTAAAACAACCGGGCGTTAGTGTGATTGTGTGCGCGCGCAATGAGGAGGATAATTTAATGATCAATGTTCCCAGATTGATGGAACAGGATTACCCCAACTTTGAGTTGATTGTTGTTAACGATTCAAGTTATGATGATACCGCAGATATACTAAAGGCGCTGTCCATCAATTATCCCAAAATGCATGTCATTCACATTGATGAAGACAAACAAAACATGCAAGGAAAGAAGTTTGCATTAACACTTGGGATTAAGGCAGCCAAAAATGACATTGTTATTTTAACGGATGCCGATTGTTATCCGCGATCACATGATTGGTTGTCTTCAATTGTGGCAAAGTACAAAGATGGCAAACAAGTGGTATTGGGCTATTCTCCCTTTAAAAAGGAATTGGGATGGTTAAATAAGTTGGCACGATTTGACAATGTCTGGGTGGGGATGCAGTACTTGGGTATGGCCAAAGCGGGGATACCTTACATGGGCGTCGGTAGAAACTTGAGTTATTATACAGATTTGTTTTTTAAGGTGGGTGGTTTTAAAAGCCATTACAGTCTCACCAGTGGGGATGATGATTTGCTCATCAATCAGATAGCCAACAAGGCCAATTGCGTTGTTGCTTATGACAAAGACTCACAGACCATTTCTTCGGCCAAGAAAACAATGTCAGAATGGAAAATCCAAAAACGAAGACATTTCACGACATCTCCAATGTACAAATCATCGGACAAAAGAAGATTGGCGATGTTGCCGTTTTCATGGTTTGCCTTTCATGCGATGATTTTAACATGGGTAATTCTTTTTCCCCAGTTTTGGTATGTCGCAAGTGTGCTGGTGATTAGATGGATATTCTTGGTATGGGTAACCTATCGATTTGCGAAGGCGTCAGACCAGAGCAAAGATGTGGCTTGGTTGGCCCCAATATTGGAAGTTCAGTTGAACTTTCTTCATGTGTCTTTATACATGAGTAACTTGATAAGAAAACCACAGAAATGGAGTTAATTGCGCATCTATCTTCCAAGGCCCAAGAGGATTATCATTTGGTTCAAAAAGCCAAAGAAAAAGACCAACAAGCCTTTGCAAAGTTGATGTCTCGCTATCGGGAGTCGCTGTATTACACCATTTTTAAAATGGTGCAGAATACCGAAGATGCCGAGGATCTCACCATAGAAGCCTTCAGTAAAGCTTTTGCAAGATTGGAATCATATACGCCACAGTTTGCATTTTCCACTTGGCTGTTTAAGATAGCTTCCAATCATTGTATCGACTTTTTAAGGAAAAAGAGAATCAAGGCCATATCAATCAATCAAACAGGACGAGGCGAAGACGGAGATCAATTTGAAATTCCCATCAAGGATGATCAATTGAACCCTGAACAGCAAATGCAGCGTTCTCAAAGCATCAGCCAGGTTCGCGCTGTGGTAGACCAATTGAAGCCGCATTACAAGCGCATGATTGAATTGAGATATTTTGACGAAAAGTCTTATGAAGAAATTGCGGAGGAGATGAATTTGCCTTTGGGTACTGTCAAAGCGCAATTGTTCAGGGCCAAGGATTTGCTTCAAGAATTATTGGGAGGAAAGAAATAATGCAGGAGAGTTTTTTACAGCAGGTTCACAAGATCTTGCCGGATTTGAAGGCTGAGCAAATCGATCAATTGCTTGCCACCAAGGAATTGTATGAAACTTGGAATCAACAGATCAATGTGATTTCAAGAAAGGACATGGATGCATTTTATATTCATCATGTCTTGCATAGCCTATCCATTGTGACATTGTTAAAGTTTCAACCAGGTTCTCGAATTTTGGATTTGGGAACAGGAGGAGGATTTCCTGGAATTCCTTTGGCCATCGTTTTTCCAGATGTGAATTTCCATTTGGTAGATTCTATTGGCAAAAAAATAAAAGTAGTCAATGAAGTTGCTGAAGGTTTGCAGTTGCAAAACATTACCACGCAGCATGCCCGTGTGGAAGAGGTGAAAGGTCAATTCGATTTCGTTGTGAGTAGGGCCGTAGCGCCACTTTCTGAGTTGTTGAATTGGACAAAGGGAAAATATTCAGGTGCGCAAAAGAATGCATTGCCCAACGGATTGATTTGCTTAAAGGGAGGTGATCTCAAAGAAGAGATTAAAGCCGTTTCCTCCTCTTACATTGTAGAGCAATATGCCATCGCGGAAACTTTCCCAATGGAATTTTTTGAAACAAAAAAGATCGTCTACGCGGTAAAGCGTTAGTGAGGAACCAAATGCATAAGTGTCAAGAGCAGTAAGCCAGCCGAAATATTGACCACCAAGCCAATTCTGAACATCTCTTTCGTTTTTACAAAACCGCTGCTGTAGGCAATGGCATTGGGCGGGGTGCTCATGGGAAACATAAAATCACATCCCGCGGCGAGCCCTACAGGCAATGCCAAAAACCAGGGATTGATATGGAGATCAAAAGCAATTTGTCCAACGATAGGAATAAAAACTGCGATCATAGCAAGATTACTCATCAATGCGGTTAGTACAATGCTAATTGTAATTAA
>CANHIV010000004.1 GCA_947460525.1 Flavobacteriales bacterium | reverse complement strand
GCGCCCATCAAGAAAAAGCACGGCAATATTCCGTTGTAGTTTGTTACCACGATGCATTATTGTTTTTTACTTTTTGTTTTAATTTTTTCTTCGATTCTTTCTTTCGGACAGCCTGGTGGTGGCGGCGGAGCTGCGCTTCGATTCAAAGGCATGCAGGCGGATTCAGCCCGGTTTTTTGCCTTGGAAGGCACTGGAAATCCTGCATGGATCAGCTATTCTCACCTTATCTCATTGTCAGAAGGCGTTACATTTTCCACCGCACCTCCTTGGCAGAGAAATCTAGGATCACTAAGTTACAGGATAGAGTTTTATCAAGGGACAAAAACCATGCGGGTGGATATAGCGGAGCTTGCGCCAGAAAATGGTCCGGGTTGGACCCCTCAATTTGATAGTCTGCAATTTTTCGAAGGCAATTGGACCTGGAACCTAAATCCCTATTGGCCTTTGCAGGAGGAGATGTCAAAATCTTACGGCGTTACGCGGTATACCAAATCAACATGGGAAAAGAATCACTTTTGGTCTTGGGCGATTCCCGGTCAAATGCAATATTCGCCTGTGTATTATTTCAATGAAGCCATGAAATGGCGTCGGAAAAAGGCATGGAGCAAAGCGCAAGCTAGCGTTGATATTGCGATTGAAACAGCCCGAAATGATAATGAGCGAATGATGTTTTCTACTGAGCGGTTGATATTGCTCAAGGAGATGGAAGAGTGGAAAAGAGCCCGCACATATTGCTACCAACTTTTACAAAAGTATCCCCAAGATTTTTCATTGAACATGCACGGCAAGGATTTGGCGATTCAATTTAAAGATTATGAAAAAGCCGACTCTTGCTACCAGGTGTTGATGCGGCAGGTGCCCGAGTATGAATGGGATTATCTGATGTTTTTGGCTCGGTTCACTACCAAAGGTGAAGAAGCTTTCTATAGGGGAATGCAGAGGCTGCAAGAGGTGGAAAATGAGCCATGGGAAGGTGAGCCCATCGGTATTACTTCGCATTGCGGGGTTTGGTTTCAAATGGCCATGTTGGCAGAAATGACAAATCATATCGAAGAGGCTTCTAGATATGCCTACCAGTCTGCCAATCGAGGTTATGGGTACAACATGCCTACTTTGCAGGAATACGAGGAATGGTGCGATAAGTACAAACGTTATCCCTATTTTTCGTTGGCTTATGCCCTTTATCTGCACCACGCAACCAGCTACGAAACGGGCAATGATTTATTGAAAGAAGCCAACGATATATTGAAAAAAGTACCCGATTCCTTTTTAAAGTGTGCTGACTATTGGTGGGTATTGGGATTGGTAAATGAGCGAATGCAGGATTGGGAGAAGGTGGAATTAGCAGGTAAGAAATTGGTTAAAATGGATCATGATGACATGCGTGGACATTACCTGCTTTTCAGATTTTACGGGGCAAGTACACCGGGTTTTAATCCCAAGAAATCAGAGGAGTATCGATTGAGGTATGCACAATTGCGAAAGCAACAGCTAAAGCGGAATTAACCCTTGATGACCACAAAAAAACGACGAAAAGCTTTCCACCATTTTTGTTGTACCAAATCTTCCGTTGTTTTTTTGCACAACGATGCAATTTTCTCGAGCGAGGTGTTGTAGTCCCATTCGTTTTGCGCACCCCATTGAAATTGGTCTTGATGTTCTACCAAGAATTGCGCTGCATTCAGGGGTATTTCGATGGTTTCTTTTCCCTCAGCGCCAAGAATTTCAACCTCTTTGTTTCCGCCATTTTGTTTTTTCAAAACCAGCTTGGATTGAAGCAGGCAAAAGCGGAATCCTGGTTTCTCAGCGTCATCCAAAGGAGAAGCTTTTAAGCTTCTTTCGATCATTGTTCTTGGTACGAGCGCATCGGGAATCGCGAAGCTGAAAAACTTTTTCAATGGAAAATCGATTCCAATTCCGTGCATGTAGTTGTACAAGGCTTTTTTTAGTCCCTCAGAAAACAACTCATGTTGCGCGCCCTTGGGATCCTCATGGTACAAATCGTTATTGGCAAATCCCTGAAATTCAGGACCTGTTCGGATGACACCATATTTCTCAGGATCTTTACCCACAGGGCTATGCACGGTCATTGCAAATTGATGCCAATGTCCGGAATGAAGTAGATTATGTTGGAACAATTGTCTCACCACTTCCAGTGAGTCGACGGTTTCTTGAGCGGTTTGCGTTGGGAATCCGTACATCAAATAAGCATGTACCAAAATACCGGCATCGCTGAACGCCTTGCCTACACGGGCCACTTGATCTACAGTAATGCCTTTGTCGATTAAGGCCAAAATACGCGGGCTTGCTACCTCTAACCCTCCTGTTACGGCGATACATCCCGATGCTGCGAGCAACTGACATAGGTCGGCGTCAAAAGATTTTTCAAATCGGATATTGGCCCACCAAGAAACTTGAAGTTTTCTGTTGATGATCTCAATGGCCAAGTCTCTCAATGCAGCGGGAGGCGCAGCTTCATCGACGAAGTGAAAACCTGTTTCTCCCGTTTCCGCGATGAGTTCTTCCATCTGATTTACCAAGTGCTCAGCGGTGGCTTTGTCGTATCTACCAATGTAGTCCAAGTGAATATCACAAAAACTGCATTTCTTCCAATAGCAACCATGGGCCACTGTCATCTTGTTCCACCTGCCGTCATTCCACAAGCGATGCATGGGATTGGGCATATCAATAACCGAAAGGTATTGGTCCAGTTTTAAACCGCGGTAGGAAGGAGCAGGTTTTTGTTGATGTAAAAAATCGCCGCCTTGTAGGTTGTCGGTGAATACAACTTTATTTTCTGCAAGATGGAAAGTCCGTTTAAACTTTTTGTCTGTATCGGATGTCTGAATATTTTGAATCAAATTCAATAGGGGACCCTCACCATCATCCAATGTGATGTAGTCCACATATTGAAAAACGCGGGGGTCTGAAAGTTCACGCAACTCGGTATTGGGATATCCACCACCCATCGCAATTTTCACATGGGGATAATTCTCCTTTATCCATTGTCCCACTTTCAATGCCCCGTAAAGATTGCCACCAAAAGGAACTGTAAATCCCACAAAATCGGGCACCTCTACGTCAAAATATTTTTTTGCGCAGTTGATTAAGATTTGATCCAAAAAGCCAGTTTCTTTTTTCAGCTCGGCTTCAATGGGATCAAAGGAGACAGCGGTTCTGGCGATGCGTTCTGCGTACTTGGAAAAGCCAAATTGAGGTCCAATGCTGGCTTGTATCAAATCAGACAAATCTTCCAAATACATGGTGCATTTGTACCGAGCGGTATCCTGAACGCCGATATTCCCAAAGAACCATTCCAGGTCTTGAACTTGATTAAATCTAGAACCTTGCGGAAGGAAATTGCCTTTCGCAATTCGGTATCCCAGCGTATAATTTTTATTTTGAAGAAAGGAGATTACCGCATCTATGGTATTTTGATACAAATTCCGATTGAGCAAAATGCCTTTCAATTCAGGCGAAAGAGAAAAGTTTCCTTTCTCAATTTCATCAAAAATTTGCGTAAGACAGTTGGCATTGAACATGGACAAAACCAGATCCAATCCTAGGTCACCTTGTCGCGATTCAAGACCTTGTTGACGTAAAAACCCAGTCAAATAAGCCGTCGCGGGGTACGGCGTATTTAACTGGGTTAATGGGGGTATAAATAGTAAGGTCTTGGTCACGGGGTTTAGCCTAAGATCAACATCGCATCTCCATAGCAGAAGAAGCGGTATTTTTCTTTCACAGCTTCGTTGTAAGCGTGCATAATCAAATCATGACCTCCAAAAGCTGTGGTTTGCATCAACAAAACACTTTCTGGTTCGTGGAAGTTGGTGATCAAACTATCTGCAATAACAAAGTCATGAGGAGGGAAAATAAATTTGCTTGCCCAACCATCAAATGGCTTTAACAATTGCTCAGTGCTGATGCTGCACTCGAAGGCACGGGCTACAGTTGACCCCACTGCACACACACGATTTCCTTTGATTTTGGCTTCATTCACCAATTTGGCAGTTTCTTCTGGGATGATCAATTGCTCACTGTCTGTTTTGTGTTTGGTCAAATCCTCCACTTCAACAGTGCGGAAAGTGCCAATACCAATATGAAGGGTCAATTCAGCCATTTGGATGCCTTTGATTTCCAAACGCTTGCACAACTCACGAGAGAAATGCAATCCTGCAGTTGGCGCAGCAACTGCACCTTCATGTTTGGCAAAAATGGTTTGGTAATGGAACTCGTCTTCTGGCTCGATGGGACGAGTAATATAACGAGGTAGAGGGGTTTCACCCAAACGATAAATCAAGGCTTTGAATTCCTCATGTGTTCCATCAAACAAGAAACGCAAAGTTCTTCCACGAGAGGTGGTATTGTCAATTACTTCAGCCACCAACTCATCGTTTTCACCAAAGTACAATTTGTTACCAATTCTGATTTTACGCGCTGGATCTACAACAGTGTCCCAAAGGAAATTTTGCGCATTCAATTCGCGAAGCAAAAACACCTCGATCATTGATCCCGTTTTTTCTTTGTTGCCGTACATACGAGCTGGGAAAACACGGGTATTGTTGTTGACCAAAACGTCACCTTCCTCAAAGTAATTCAAAAGGTCTTTGAACATCTTGTGTTCAATCTTACCAGATTTTTTGTGAACCACCATTAAACGAGATTCATCGCGGTGGTGTGCAGGGTATTGAGCAATTAACTCTTCAGGAACTTTATAACGAAATTGGCCGAGTTTCATTTGATAATCAATTAATTAATTTAATAAAGGAGGGCGAAGGTACAACTTTTTGAAGGCGTTGTAAAGAGGGGGAGGTTTAACTAACTGAAATTCAGTAAATTATTTTTCAAAATTCTTCCATTTCCAGAAAAAGTCGCACCATTCCTCAACAGAAATGGCATCTTTTACGTCAAAAGGGAGGCTTTTTGTTCGCCTCAAAGACTGCAAATGAGAGCCGCTATTTAATCGTTGACCAAACTCGTGTGCGATGGTTCGGATATAGGTTCCTTTGCTGCAGGTAATTTCAAAATCAATTTCGGGCGGTTGGCATCGGGTAATTTGAAAATCAAAGATTTCAATTTGCGATTTTTTCATTTCCACTTCGATGCCTTCACGGGCAAATTCATAGGCTCTTTTGCCATTGATTTGCTTGGCACTGAAAACGGGCGGGGTTTGCCATTGCTCACCCAAAAAAGACTTGGCATTTTGGATGTAGTCATTTTCAGTGAGATGGTCAAAAGGAAATTCTCCAATGGGCGGTGTTTCTAAATCATAACTGGCCGTAACCTGCCCCATTTTGATGGTACCCGTGTAGGTTTTGACACCCGTTTGGAGTTGGTCCAGCTCTTTGGTTTTTTTACCCACACACACCACCAAAAGGCCTGTAGCCAATGGATCCAATGTACCCGCATGGCCAATTTTTACATTTCGATCGCGCAACTCTTCGGGTTGAACTTTTTTCAATCCCTTGAGATGACCTTTGAGTTTGTTTACCACATCAAAGCTGGTCCAAGTAATGGGCTTGTCCACAAGGAGCACCCATCCTTCTATCAGATCGAGATATGTTTCTGGCTTTTTCAAATCGTTGCCAAAGCTAATGATTATGTATGAAAAAGGCTGTATTTTCGTTCAAATGAAGGGAGGATTTTTGCTGATATGTATGGTTGTTCTGCTCTGTGTATCCTGCACGGTGGATCAGCGCAAAGCCCAATGGCATTGCAATGCCATTGTAGTTCAGCAGCAGGAGATAGTGGATGTCTGGAACCGTTGGGATCTTTGTTATGCCGATACTTTTACTTTTCGTTATTTGAATGAAAAGAATGACTCCATTGTTTTGTTGTTGGATCGTTTGGACAAGACTTTGGATACCCTTTCCTACCCGGATGATGATGATCAATTGGTTGTGGCTACTCGGCAATGGAGTGCTTCATTGCGCAAAGAATTGTTGCCATTGTACCAAAAGAAAAACGACCATTGGAAGATGATGACCATTTGGTGGAGCGATGAAAAGACGATGGAATGGAAAAATTTGGATCAAGATATTGAGCAGACCAAAACAACAGCAAATACACAAATGATAGGGGCCGTAGATGATTTTGTAGATGATTACAATTTGTCTTTTAGCACACCATAATTTCCTTATAATTTATGTCAAATTATGCAATGCGAATTGGGAATCGAAGGATAAATTTGTCGCATTAACTAAAACAAAAATTATGAAACGAATTTTATTTTCACTTTCTACGCTTTTGGTTTTGCAATCGTGCCAACCAGATGCACCCACCCATCCCTTTGGATTAAAAGGTTATCTTAGGGAGTATGGAACAGATGTTCCCATTGCCAATGGTCAAGTTTATTTGTTGCGCAATGACACCTATAGCACTTCCGGTCATTATCAATCGGTGGTTCAAACCACCACCAATGCACAGGGCTACTTTGAAGTGGAGGACAGCCACAATGCGAGTTTGTTTTATGCCAAGGCAGGCAGCAATCACATTGACCTGGGCATTCAGGCAGGATCAACTTTTTCACCTGGAGAGCAAGTGCAAACCTTCTACTTGTACGGAAAGGCTTGGACCAAGTTTGCGATACAAGATACGGGTCAGATGACGAGTCTAGCGGGAGTATCGTTGTATCCCATGTCCAATTTGTCCATTTCACAATTTATCTTGAATGGCGAGGCCCCATCTGTGGTTCTCCCGGCTTTGGGCTTGGCCAGTAATCAAGTGGCTTATCAGATCAATTACGCAGATGGGAGTGTAGGCCCTTTTACTTACATGAACTTTTTAAACGCGGCACCGCAGGATACGTTGTCGGTCTCAATTTTCTACTAAAAAATTAAACTTAAAATCTTATTGACATGTGCAAAAATTACACGTGCAGGCTTAGCCTTGCCCTAATATTTATATTGATATATATTACAAAACTACAATCTCAAGTCATCAATGGCGATTCCAAGACCTTCTATCGTCAGCGTGATTTCAATGTTCCTCCATTGGGTAAGAATGAAGAAATCACCAACGCCCAAGCTTGGCAATTTTGGAAAACCATTCTCCGGGATCAGCCGTCACCATTGAAACGCGAGGTAAACCATTTTCGAGCGCCTTTTAGAAATCTAGAGGAACTCAACTCCACGATTGTCTTGTATCCGTGCTTGAAAGATGTATTCTATTTGGATAGCACAGCTTCAGATAATGTCAACTACTCCACCACGTTTTTTACCGCGCTGTCGCAATCCAAATATTCGGATTTGACGATGCACTTTTATCTGCCGAGTGATATTTTCTCAGATAGCCTTTGCATCTACATAGATTTTGACGATGGTCGCGGATGGCAAATCATGCCAAGGAACCAGCATGTGGAGGTTCATTATTCTGATTTGAAGTCGAGAAAAATTCGGAGCAAAGTTTTTAGCAATGGTGAATGGAAGACAGGCACAACATTGTTGTCAGGGGCATCATGTGAAAACACATTGTGGTTGCCACAATCGGCACCATGGGGCGTTTCCGATGTCAATCACCCTTGGCGAATTTCCGGCGAATTTGAGAATCAAACATTTTGGGCCGATGCCTTTACGCTCTTGAGTGACGATCAAGTGTTTGATCGACCTTTTCTATTTGTTGAGGGAATAGACTTTTCACTTGCCCACTCGCAATACGCCAACGGTGATTTTGGTTGGTGTCAATTTTTGGGATTGGATGCAGAGAATTACCCCATGCTGGGCGGTGCAGAGCAATTGTACCAGGAATTGCGGTTGCGGGGGTATGACATTATACTCCTTGATTTTTATGATGGTGCAGCAGACATCAGAGGCAATGCTCAAGCATTGAAAAGATTGATTCAGCTCTGCAACATGTACAAAATCGGCAACGACGAATTGATAGTTGCAGGAGCCAGCATGGGCGGACAAGTAGCGCGTATCGCCCTGTCTGAGCTAGAGAGAGAGGGAATACCCCATTGCGCTGGGGCATACATCTCCATGGATTCTCCTCATCTGGGCGCCAATATTCCTCTCGGTTTGCAAGCAGGACTTTGGTTTTTATCGTCATTTTCAGCAGAGGCAGAAGCCTTTGTTTGGGAGTCGTTGAATAGAACGGCAGCACAACAATTGTTGCTGTACCAATGGCTGGATTCTGAGGGAGATGTTGATCACCCTTGGAAAAGAGAGGAGTATATGAATTATTTGCAATCGATGTCCTTTCCGCAGCAGACGATGAATGTGGCCATTGCCAATGGTAACATTTTGGGTCACCCCATGGGTGATGTAGATGAGCATCCTTATTTATTGGAAGAGAATTGCAATGCCTATGGTTTATTGCCTGGCAATGAGTTTCAATTGCGTTTGTCGGCTCTGCCAGGGGATTTGGATCATTCAGAAAATACAGCAACCCATGTTGTCATTGGTGATGCAATTTATACGGAGACCAATTTTCAATTGAATAACATCACCTACCAAGAACACCATGAGTTGATGAAAATCCCCCGCGATCTCCCTCCCATCGATTACGCCGCTGGCGGCTATCGGCAATCCGTGGAGCAATTGGTGGATGTGTTGAATGAGACGTCATCTTTTGCCAATAACTGCGGAATGATACAAGAAGATCAGTTTGTTTCCATACACAATTTTGTCCCATCCTATAGTGCATGGGCTATAGATACAACCTATGATGCCAACCTTGCTGGGGCGTATTTTCAAAATCCGCAGGTTACGCCATTTGATAAAGTTTATGGTTGCTACAACTCCAATGAACCCCACGTTGCATTGAATGCAGGAATCATGCAATTTTTATTGAATGTCTTGGATGAAGTGGATTCACTTCACCAGTTGTCGCAAAGCACAACATGGAATATGTTCAATTATGGAGAATTGGAGGATTTATTTTTCCCTGTTTGCGAGATAAATGCAGAAGATGAAGTTTTTATCAATGCGCAAATTCCTTTGCATATCTCTCAGAATCTTCCTTTGCAAAACAGCCAAAAAACCATGGAATTAATGACTTTTTGTGACCGGTATGATTTGAATATTCATGAAGGCGGGAAGATGCATATTGGAGACATGGACGGTCAATCTTTTGCCACATTGCGCGCAACTTTTGGGACGACAATTCAAGTTTTCGATAAAGGAAAATTGTGGGTGCATGCGGGAAGTGAGCTCATCATGGAAGCTGGCTCAAGGCTGGTCATTGGAGAGGGAGGATATGTATTTTGTGAAGGAAGAATTCGACTTCTGCCTGGCGCTTGGATCAGCTATTGCGGTGGTGTCTTTCAATTGATTTCAGAGGATTCTGAGTTGGCAATGGAGGGAGGAACTGTTAGAATTTGTTCTCAGCAAACATTGTCTCTTATGCCAACAAATGAAATCGGAGGAAAAGTGGTTATGTATCCATACAGTGATGGAAATTATGTCGATTGGTGGTTAGAAGATGGCAGCACTTTGCAGTTGCAAGGCCAATCTGAACAGGATGTTTTGGTGCAATTGGAAGAGGGCGCATGGTGGAATGAGGTAGCTGAGCCAGGATCGTCCGTAGTATTGATTCAAGGTCAGCTGCGCTTTTCCAACCATGCAAGAATGGAACACAGGGCGCGTTTGTTGGCAAAGCGGGTGAGAATGATGCAGGACAATGGATGGGGAGAAGGAGAGCAAGATATTTTATGCATCAACAACAAGGTCCATTTTGATCAGGTTCAGTTCTATCATCTTTCCTTGATGGGTGAAAATTCTAGAGTGGTTGCGGATCACATTTTCAGTGTTGGTGATGAGATGTGGAAATGGAAAGGCGGAACTTGGCAAATGAATGATGCCAAGGTTTTGGGACATGGCTTTGGCTTCAATGAGATGACCCACACATGGATGTTTTCAAACTGCACCATGGGAGGCGAGGGAAGTGATGTGGGGATAGAAGGCGCAGCATCTGATGTTTCATCGCTGACGATTTCGGATAGCGATATTTTTGATTACTTCCAAGGGATTCGGGTAGACCATGCCGAAATAAATATGACTTGCAGTCATGTTGCGCAATGCCAGTGGGGAGTTACATTGGAGGAAGAGGCGCAGTTTATTGGCAACTTTCAAACGGGACACAATCATTTTGAAGACAACGGAAGTCATCTTCATTTGGTAGGTTGTAAACGACCACTGATTTTGAAAGGCAAAAATAAATTTGGATGGGCAGGTTCTTATTGCATTCAAGGAAGTGTTCAGGATGCCACCATACAAGAGTTGACGCAAGAATGGGCAGGCAATGAATGGGACAACTCGGGGACCAACATTGCGTTGGAATGGGCAGATCCGGCTACGGGAGAATATGGGTACTCCACCAATTGGAGTGTGCTTCCCCAAATTCCGTTTCATTCCTGCGATGAGATCCCTGAAGAAGAGCCAATGGCGGGATTCATAAAATCCGCAACCTTAGAAATCAATTGTTGGCCCAACCCTGGAAGCTCGGTTCTGCACGTTGTTTTGCCGAAAGGCCAGCAGGTTCAAATGCAAATCAGAGACGCTCAGGGAAGATTGGTTTATGAGGGATACTTACAAAATTCATTGGATATATCCACTCAAGATTGGAGTGCGGGAATGTACCATTTGATTTTTGATGGAGATGACATCCACAACAGAGAAATTTGGGTGAAACAATAGGCTGTTAAATCAAGTTAAGTAAAATGCTCTCGTAGTCAAGAAAGCCGTATTTTTCCGCCATGCGGAAGGAATTGGTGAAATATCTTGTTATTACGGGAGCATTTTCTCTTTTGGGATTGTTGGCGCTCCAGGTTTATTGGGTGCACAACACCTACCTTCTTCGCCAGCAGTCGTTTTCAGATCGCGTATATGCCGCAATGAGCAAATCCACAGCAGAGTTGGAAAGGGTGGATAAGCCGTTGACCAGAATTCATACCCCCAATATTCCGGATACCAAAGGCACAGAGGTACCGCTGGATACTTTTTTCAATCATGTGAATCAAGATTTGGCCGAGTGGGTAGAAGTGCAAATTGTTCCTGCCTTGGAAGAGCGTTTGGATACATCGTTATTGAAGGGATTGTTGCAGGGATTTATGGTTAAAGAAGGAATTAGGGCGCCTTTTTCCATAGAAGTTCGCGACAGGTCAAAGAAAGTTTTTTGGAAACATATCCCAGAAAATTTGAAGCAACCAGAGGTAGAG
>CANHIV010000003.1 GCA_947460525.1 Flavobacteriales bacterium | reverse complement strand
GCCGCTGTTAATGCAGTGTCTTTGGCTGCTGTATCCAATTTGGTAGACATGCCAAATAACTCAGGAGCACTTGCCTTACCTAAGTTTTCGTTGATTTTTACAACAACGTCAAAAACTTCAGTGTTGAAGTAGGTGTCCCAAAATTCAAGATTTGCTGTAGACTTTAGGTTTTTGCGAACACGCTCACGATCAGATACACCTGGCAATTCAACGATGATACGTCCCGTCAAAGACTGCTTTTGAACGTTGGGTTGAGTAACACCAAATTGGTCAATACGCTTGCGAATGATATTCTCAGTATTATCAATTGCATCATTGGCTTCTTTTCTCAATGCAGCGATGATGTCACTGTCAGAAGCTTTTGCTGGGAATTTCTCTTTGTTTTCGTAGTTGCTGAACAAAGTCCACAATTCAATATTTGAATTTTGGTTTTTCCAAGATTTCTCAAACAAAGAGATGAAGTCATCTGTTGAGTTGCGTTGCGCTGCAACAGCTTCTTTGATGGCATTGGTAAATGCAGGAGTCTCATTGTAATCCGATAAGGCAATCACCAAATCAGGAATAGAAACTTCCAAGGTAACCGACATACCACCTTTCAAGTCAAGACCCAAAGCAAGCTCATGTTGCTTTAGATAGCTGTAGGTGTGGTCAAACAAAGGGTAAGCCTTTGCTTCAGAACTATCACGCAACATTTTGCGCTCCAATTCATAAATAGCAATATCCGCTGCCTCACCTTGAAGGTCGGTATTGGCGATCGAATCAACCGCAAGTTGGTGAATGTTTTTCTCGTATTGAGAGGCCACCCATCCGAATGACAAAGAATACAATACTGCCACCGCAAGTAGGATGACAAAGGTCCAAAGAATCGATCTATTCCGCATGTAACGTTAATTTATACTGTTTAGTAAGGTAGCAAATATAATAAAGTCACCTCTATGGTGAAGACAAAAAAAAACCGGCAAATTGCCGGTTCAATTTTCGGCCTGAAGAGGCGTCAATTTCTGTATTAGGCCATTAATCCGTTGGCTTTGGCTTGCTTCATTGCAGCAGCCAAACCAATTTTGTTAATGGTTTTCATTCCTTTTGGAGTTACTCGCAACTCAATAAAGCGTTGCTCTTCTTCTGACCAAAACTTCTTGTATTGCAAGTTGGGATAAAACTTACGACGAGTCTTGATATTAGAGTGAGAAACATTGTTTCCTGAAATGGTTTTCTTACCGGTAATTTGACAAACGCGTGGCATATTCTTCTTTTTTAAATTCGAATTAAGGAGTGCAAATATAATATTTTTTTTTACAATCCTGCTGTTAATTATTAAAATATTGGACTCTGAGCAAATTAGCTGCTTGCAGACAGGTGTTTTGGATGTTTCTGAGTCGATTGTTTCCGAGACGCAATGTTTTGGAAAAGGTGCTTTGACCGTCAGAAACGGCAATGCATATGGTACCCACGGGAACATTGGGATCAGGTGATTCTGGACCCGCATACCCTGTAGTAGAAATGGCAAAATCCGTTTTCATTTTTTCTCGGCAAGCTTGCGCCATGGCCATGGCTACGGGTTCACTTACAACGCCGTGGTGCTGTATAAATTCTTCGCTTAGTCCCAAGGAATCTACTTTGCTTTGTGTCCAATAAGTAGTCATGCCTCCTTTGAAAAATTCGCTGGCACCGGCTTCAGCTGTAAATGAACTTTGAAGCGCTCCCCCGGTGCAGCTTTCAGCCACACTTAATGTTTTATTTTGGCTTTGGCACAATTCAGCAATTTTCTTGTAAATGGAGATTTCGTGATCACTGTATACCATTTGACCCAATATATTTTGAATTTCTCGTGCCCTCTGCTGAATGCGTTCTCGTGCAATATCCTTTTCCCAAACGCCATATTTGGATAGTCTTAGTTTAACGCTACCGGGAGAGGGAAGATATGCCAGTGAAATGCCATCTTTTTCTAGGTCATTTTCAAAATCTTTGAGTTGTTCGGCGATGGAACTTTCTCCCACACCAATGGTCATCAAGGTTTGATGAAGGATGGTGGGCATTTCAAATTTGGTTTGAATCATGGGTAGAATGTTTTCTTCAACCATGGCCTGCATTTCATAAGGCACACCGGGCATTGAAACAATAATGTGCCCGTCTTTTTCCATCCACATTCCGGGTGCTGTGCCCTGATAGTTGGGAATAACAGTACATTTGGAAGGAACCATGCTTTGACCATGATTGCTTTCTAGTAGAGGCAGATTGCGTTTTTCGAAAAATAGGCGCACCCTTTCATAGGTGGCATTGTCTCTTACAAGTTCGTCATTGAAATAATCCGCGATGGTTTTTTTGGTGATATCATCTTTGGTTGGACCTAAGCCTCCCGTAATAAAAGTGACATGTGCTTCTTTTAAACTGGTCTCCAATTCTCGAATAATCGCAGCTTGGTTGTCAGGTATGGCAATCACACGCCGCACTTGCATACCCATTTGATTGCTTTTCATGCCCAACCAAGTGGCGTTGGTGTTGACGGTCTGGCCAATGAGTAGTTCATCCCCTATGGATAAGATATCTACCCAAACATTTTTAATCTCTGCCATCTTCTGTTATATTCGCTTAAAACAAATTTATTTTATACTTAACCAAAAGCCCATGAAAAAGTTCTATTCATTTGGTTTAATGTTGGCGATTGCGGGTTCAATGTCAGCCCAAAGTCAACTTAAACAAAGTCCCGGCAGTAGCCCGTCGGCGCGTTACAATCCCTACAGAGATGAAGTGATTCATCAAGTACTTACGCAGAAAACCAAGCATCCAATGATTCCAGGAGCTGCTAAAAGTGCTTCTATGGAAGAAGAAGTAGGTGTTTCCGTTTATGATTTGCAAACCAATGGTTCTGTTTGTCCTCGTATTGTGGCAGATGACAATGGTGTGGCTGCTACATGGACCTTCTCTGCATTGGAAGGTGGTGGTGCTTATTCTGATCGTGGAACAGGATACAATTTTAGAAACCCTTCTACCAACCAATGGGATGATTTCCCATCTGCTCGTATCGAATCATATCGCACGGGATGGTCGAACTTGATGCATTTGGACAATGGAAGTGAAGTTGTTATTGCGCACAACGGTGTTGGAGGTGTCAAGATGACCACTCGTTCAACCATTGGATCTGGCGCATGGAATGCCACTACTGAAATTCCGAACAACACAGGTGAGGCATTGTTGTGGCCACGTGCTTGTAATGTAGGCAATACCATTCACATGATTGCGATTACAGATCCAGGAAACTCAACCCCTTATAACGGATTGGAAACAGCATTGGTGTATTATCGCTCACAAGATGGCGGCGCCACTTGGGATGTTGTTGATGGAGCATTGCCTGAAATGTCTTCGGCTTATACCAAAGACGTTACAGCGGATACATATGCAATCCACGCTAGAGGCAACACTGTGGCCATCGCTGTTTTTGGTGAGTTGAACGATACCTATGTGTATGTTTCTGAAGATGCTGGAAACACATGGACCAAAACCACAGTTTGGGATTTCCCAATCGATGGCTACGAGGTGGACATGGGTACGGACATCGAAGGTGATGGTATTCAAGATACCATCATGTCAACCGATGGTACAGGCGCTATTTATGTGGATGTAAACAACAATCTTCATGTCGCATTTGGTACCATGTTCTACACGGATGATTTAGGAGTGATTGATTCTGTTTATTCTTATTTCCCATTGGCGGGTAGCATTGCATATTGGAACAGCGCGATGACGCCAACAGTTACCGGTGTGGATAGCGTATTGGTAGGACAGGATTCTACTTTCTTGTACAATGAGATTGTTTACTCAACAGAAATTGATTTGGTGAACTCTACCTATGTATGGTCAAATTATGATGACTTCTTTGATTTGGGTTCAGGTCCAATCGTTGTAGGTTCAGTTGTTGCAGCTCCTGCTGGAATTGAGTGGACCAACGCATCTGTTTCATTTGAAGATGCCAACAACGGAGGAGTAGTATTTGAAGCGAATGGCAACACCTACAATTTGGCAGCATCTGGTGATGTTGACTTGTCTACATGGGGATTGGGTTCAGATTTTGATTACACCATTTATTCTTCCATTGATAGTGTTTTAACGAACATTGCTGTAACCTTTAATGGCAATTACAATACTGGAGAAATTCAAGACACGGTTTATTTGATTGCATCAATTACTCCAATCTATTCTTACACGGATATCTATGAGTATGTAGATGTGTTGAGCTACAATGATGTTGTTCTTGAGATTGGTGTTTCTCCCGAAGTAGATCCAGCAATTCCTGCAGCAACAACTGAAGTAGGACAGTATGGAAACTCTGGTATCGCCTCTCATCCGCAAATCGCTGGAGATGCATCTGGAAATATCTATGTTGCTTATTCTGCAATCAACGAGAACTTCTTTAACGGACAAGAGTATTTGCGTCACGTGTATGCAGTGAAGTCAACTGACGCAGGATTGTCATGGTCTACAGAGGTGGATATTACCCCTGATTTGGCTGGAACAGGATGGGAGTATATGTATGCTTCTATGGCGCATGAGATGTACAACGATCGTTTGCACTTGGTTATTCAGAAAGATGAGGAGCCTGGTATACACGTTCAGCCAGAGACAGCGGCTGATCCTGTAGCGGACAACTTACAGATCTATTTGGCAATTACCAGTGACTTGGTGGCTTCTTTCAACGAAGGCGTTGATGATATCGCAGTAGCTGAAATGGTTATGTATCCTAACCCATCAAGTGATGTGGTAAATGTGATTACAGAGAATTGGGTAGGCGGTCAAATGCAAGTTTTTGATTTGACAGGACGCCAAGTGATCAGTCAAAACATCACTTCTGGCCGTACAATTTTCAACGTTGCCAATTGGAACGCTGGATTGTATCAAGTAGTTGTGATGAACAAAGGACAAAAAGTAGTATCTGCAATTGTTGTGGAATAATACAATCGTTTTCAAATGAAAAGCCCCGCCATGTGCGGGGCTTTTTTTATGGATGTCAAAAAAAAAGAGCCCCTGATATTGGGGCTCTTTTAAATGTGTCTTTTAAATCACACCTTCTGCGCCGTGGCAAGATTTGAATTTCTTTCCAGATCCACAAGGGCAAGGGTCATTGCGTCCAATCTTGGGATCAACACGCAGCGGTTCCGCTTTTACCGTTGGCTGAGCGCTTCCTTGGATGGCTTGCTGTTGGTTTCTTTCGGCAGTATTCAAAACATCGGCTTTACTGGTGGATGTTTTGGGTTGCTGAACAGGAGCAGGTTGCTTTTGAGCGGTTGGATTGCCACCGTCAGAAATTTTGCATGTCAACAAGAACTGAATGATCTCTCCATTGATTTTGGCCAAGATATTCTTGAACAATTCGTAACTCTCCAATTTGTAAATCAAGAGCGGATCTTTTTGCTCGTGCGATGCAAATTGCACATTGTGTCTCAAATCATCCATGTCGCGCAAATGCTCTTTCCAATACAAGTCAATAATGGCAAGTGTGATGGATTTTTCAAGCGTGACAATGATTTCTTTCCCTTCTGTTTCAAGGGCTTTGGCCATGTGAACCCCCAACTGTAAATTCTTACGGCCATCACTGAATGGAATGGCAATGTTTTGGTAGCCTTGGTTGCTCTGATAGATGTTTTGGATAACAGGAAGGGCTTGCTGAATCAGCAATCTAGTTCTGTGGTTGTATCCTTGAGCAATCTCGTCGTACAGGTTGTGATAGATTTGATCTGCGCGTTCTCTCGTGAATTGATCTTCTGTGATCTGGGTGTCAATACCAAATAAACGCAAGCATTCAATTTTAAAAGCTTCGTAATTTTTTTGGGGGTGACAAACTTCAACTACTTGAGCGGCCAAATCAAACATCGTATTGTCAATGTCCAATTGCAAGCGCTCTCCATACAAGGCATGTTTTCTTCGCTTGTAAATCACTTCACGTTGCGCGTTCATCACGTCATCAAATTCCAAAAGACGTTTACGAACACCAAAGTGATTTTCTTCTACTTTTTTCTGCGCTCTTTCTATCGATGAGGTAATCATGGAATGTTGGATAACCTCTCCTTCTTCAAGGCCCAATCTGTCCATCATTTTGGCAATACGGTCGGAACCGAAAAGGCGCATCAAATCATCTTCTAAAGAGACATAGAATTGAGAAGAACCAGGATCACCTTGACGACCAGATCGACCTCTCAACTGTCTATCCACACGACGAGAATCATGTCTTTCAGTTCCGATGATGGCCAAACCTTTGTCTTTTACCCCTTCTCCCAATTTGATGTCGGTACCACGACCCGCCATGTTGGTGGCAATGGTAACGGTACCCGCTTGACCGGCTAACGATACAATTTCCGCTTCTTTTTGATGCAGTTTGGCATTCAAAACTTGGTGCTGAATATTTCTCTGCTTTAACATGCGCGACAACAATTCAGAAACTTCAACGGTGGTCGTACCCACCAATACAGGACGTCCTTCAGCTTGGAGCTGAGCAACCTCTTCTATAATGGCATTGTATTTTTCACGTTTGGTTTTGTAAACCTTGTCGTTGTGGTCGTTGCGTCGAATAGAGCGATGGGTAGGAATTACCATCACATCCAATTTGTAGATGCTCCAAAACTCACCTGCTTCGGTTTCAGCAGTTCCCGTCATACCCGCAAGTTTGTGGTACATGCGGAAATAGTTTTGCAGTGTAATCGTAGCGTAGGTTTGCGTAGCGGCCTCGACGCGAACATTTTCTTTGGCTTCTATGGCTTGGTGCAAACCGTCAGAATAGCGGCGACCCTCCATGATACGTCCTGTTTGCTCATCTACAATCTTCACCTTGTTATCCATCACCACATAATCCACATCTTTTTCAAACAAAGCATAAGCTTTCAATAACTGGTTGATGGTGTGGATGCGTTCGCTCTTAACGGCATAATCTCTCTGAAGCGCTTCTACGCGTTGTGTCTTTTCTTCGGCATCTACGGCAGTTTGCTCGATGATGGCCAGTTCGCTGCCCAAATCAGGAAGGACAAAGAAATGATCATCCTCCATGTTTTTAGAAATCAAAGCAATACCGCGGTCGGTAAGCTCAATTTGATTGCTTTTTTCTTCGATCACAAAGAAAAGCTCCTCATTGGCTTTGGGCATTTCCCTTTGGTTGTCTTGAAGAAAGAAACCTTCGGTTTTTAGCAATGTGGCTTTCATCCCTTCTTCACTGAGCATTTTGATCAATGCTTTGTTTTTAGGAAAAGAGCGATATGCGCGGAACAACGCCAATCCACCTTCTTCCAATTCGGATTTGGTTGGATTGCCGCTGGCGGGCTGTAATTTTTTCTTGGCTTCTAAAAGAAACTCGTTGAATGCTGTTTTTTGTGCATTGATCAACACTTGAACGCGAGGTTTCAAGTTGTCAAACTCTTGCTGGTCGCCCTTGGGGGTGGGACCGGATATAATCAAAGGCGTTCTTGCCTCATCAATCAATACAGAATCCACCTCATCGACAATGGCAAAGTGGTGTTTGCGCTGCACCAATTGGGCACTTTCAGTGGCCATGTTGTCACGCAAGTAGTCAAAACCGAATTCGTTGTTGGTTCCAAAGGTGATATCCGCCATGTATGCTTGTCTGCGCGCAGTGCTATTGGGTTGATGGCGATCGATGCAATCCACTGAAAGTCCATGAAATTGATACAATGGGCCCATCCACTCCGAGTCACGTTTGGCCAAATAGTCATTAACGGTGACCAAGTGGACGCCTTTCCCAGCCAATGCATTCAAGAAGACAGGTAGCGTTGCTACCAAGGTTTTCCCTTCTCCAGTGGCCATTTCCGCCACTTTGCCAGAATGAAGTGCTATACCGCCAATCAACTGAACATCGTAATGTACCATGTTCCATTTGATCTCGGATCCTGCGGCATTCCATTGGGTATTCCATATTGCAGTATCACCTTCAATCTTTACAAAGTCTTTACCTTGAGCAGCGAGCTCGCGGTCCATGTCAGAAGCCTTTACGCTCAAAGTTTCATGCTTAGAAAAGCGTTTGGAAGTTTCTTTAACGATGGCAAAAGCTTGAGGAAGAATCTCCAATAGCGTAGCTTCAAGAATGGTGAGGTTTTGCTTTTCCAACTCATCCACTTGGGCAAAAAGTATTTCCTTTTGCTCCAACTCTTCAGTGGGCAAATTCTCCCCTTGCGCCTTGATTTTGTCGATCTCTATTTGAATTGGGGCTAGCGCGTCTTGTATTTTTAAACGAAGGCCCTGCGATAATCCTCTAAGTTCATCGATGCTGATATTCTCAAGTTGTCTTTCTGCGTCTAGCACGGCATCCACCATGGGACGTATGGCTTTTAAATCGTTTTGGGCTTTGTCACCAACGATTTTCTTGAGGATGCTTTGAATGGTTTTAATCATAAACAATAAATAAAAAGGCCCGCTGATGGGCGTCTTGCAAAGGTAATTGAAATCAATGCAAGAATCGTTAAATTATGTAGTAGAAAACGGGCATGTGCGTGAGTGAATTTTAATGTTCGAATCCAAAAAAAATGCAATAATGTTTTGAACAATTTTCTATACTTTTTCCATACCAAGAGGGGGTGTTAATAAAGTCCTTTCAGTTGTTAACTGTTTTGCATTGTATTTAACTTTAAAATGAATCAATTTTGGAAACGCATTGAAGGCGAAAGCTTGTTTTGGTGCCAATAAATCAATTTTTTAGACCATGAGCCACAATTTATTTGAAGGATCTGCAACGGGCCAAAGCCCTGTAGGGGTAAGCGAGGAGCCCTTGTTAAAGGAGAATCCAGATCGCTTTGTACTGTTCCCGATTGTACATCAGGACATATGGCACTTCTACAAGAAGTCAGAGGCCAATTTCTGGACGGCTGAGGAGATTGATTTAGAGGCTGATTTGGTGGATTGGAATTCCAAATTGAACGATGATGAGCGCCATTTTGTGAAGCATGTTTTGGCTTTTTTCGCCGCCAGTGATGGGATTGTGAATGAGAATTTGGCGGAGAATTTTGTTCGTGAAGTTCAATACACCGAAGCCAAGTTTTTCTATGGTTTTCAAATCATGATGGAGAACATTCATTCTGAAACCTATTCGCTTTTGATTGATACCTACATCAAAGATTCTGCAGATAAAAATTATTTGTTCAAGGCCATTGACACTTTGGATTGTGTGAAAAAGAAAGCAGATTGGGCTTTGCGATGGATTAAAAATGGAGATTTCGCTGAGCGCTTGGTAGCGTTTGCTGCGGTGGAAGGGATTTTCTTCAGCGGTAGTTTTTGTAGCATCTTTTGGTTGAAGAAGCGTGGTTTAATGCCAGGCTTGAGTTTTAGTAATGAATTGATCAGCCGTGATGAAGGATTGCATTGTGATTTTGCTTGTTTGTTGTACAACAATCATATTGTCAACAAGCTTTCAAAACAACGCATTCAAGACATCATTACCAACGCGGTAGAAATTGAAAAGGAGTTCATCATCGATGCATTGCCTGTGAAGTTGATTGGAATGAATAGCGATTTGATGGCTCAGTACATTGAGTTCGTTGCGGATCGCTTGTTGGTGGAGTTGGGCAATGATAAAGTTTATAACGTGACCAATCCGTTTGATTTCATGGAGATGATTTCATTGCAAGGAAAAACCAACTTCTTTGAAAAAAGAGTAGGAGAGTACCAAAAGGCGGGTGTGATGTCAGGTAAAGAAAGCCAGTCTTTCACTTTAGATGCAGATTTTTAAGAAAAGATATATTTGATATTATAATACAATAGACAATGTTTGTAGTTAAAAGAGACGGTAGAAAAGAGTCGGTGAAATTTGATAAGATCACAGCTCGTATTTCTAAAATGTGCTATGGTCTGAATCCAAGTGTTGACTCCGTAAAGATTGCCATGAAGGTGATTGAAGGGGTTTACGACGGGGTAACCACCGTAGAGTTAGACAACTTGGCTGCGGAAATTGCAGCTACCAATGCGGCTACGCATCCAGATTATGCGCAGTTGGCATCACGTATTGCAGTGAGCAATTTGCACAAGAATACAAAGAAATCATTTTCTCAGACCATTCATGATTTGTTCACCTATGTTGATCCAAAGACAGGACAGAATGCAGGAATGATTGCCGACGATGTATACAAGGTGATCCAGGAGAATGCGCCATTGTTGGATAGTACAATTATCTATGATCGCGATTTTTCATTTGACTACTTTGGTTTTAAAACATTAGAGCGAAGTTATTTGTTGAAAATCAACGGTAAGGTGGCAGAGCGTCCTCAGCATTTGTTCATGCGTGTTGCTGTGGGAATCCACAAGGCAGACATGAATGAGGCCATCAAGACCTACAACATGATCAGTGAAGGTTGGTTTACACATGCCACGCCAACATTGTTTAACGCAGGAACACCAAAACCTCAAATGTCTTCTTGCTTTTTGATACAAATGAAAGACGACAGCATCAATGGTATTTATGATACTTTGAAGCAAACGGCTTTGATTTCTCAAAGTGCAGGTGGAATTGGTTTGAGCATTCATAACATTCGCGCCAAGGGATCATATATCAAAGGGACCAACGGAACCAGCAATGGTATCGTTCCGATGTTGCGTGTGTTTAACGATACAGCGCGTTATGTAGACCAAGGTGGTGGAAAAAGAAAGGGTTCTTTTGCGATTTACTTGGAGCCATGGCATGCGGATGTTTATGATTTCCTTGAGTTGAGAAAGAATCACGGTAAAGAAGAGGCAAGAGCACGTGATTTGTTCTACGCACTTTGGATTCCGGATTTGTTCATGCAAAGAGTGAAAGACAATGGTCAGTGGACATTGATGTGTCCCAACGAATGTCCAGGATTGGCTGATGTTTGGGGGCCTGAGTTTGAGGCGTTGTATACGCGTTACGAATCAGAAGGTCGTGGTCGCAAAACCATTAGTGCGCAAGATTTGTGGTACAAAATTGTAGAGTCACAAATCGAGACGGGTACACCATACATGTTGTATAAAGATGCTGCAAACAGCAAGAGCAATCAGCAGAATTTGGGTACCATCAAATCTTCAAATTTGTGTACGGAGATTATTGAGTACACAGCACCTGACGAAATTGCAGTTTGTAATTTGGGATCAATTGCACTTCCCAAGTTTGTAAAGGATCGCCAATTTGATCATCAGCGATTGTTTGAAGTAGCGTATCAGTTGACCGTGAATTTGAACAAAATCATTGATGGCAACTATTATCCAGTGCCAGAAACTAGAAAGTCCAACATGCGTCACCGTCCAATTGGAATTGGTGTACAGGGTTTGGCGGATGCATTTATCTTGATGCGTTTCCCATTTGATAGCCCTGAGGCTCGTCAATTGAACAAAGAAGTCTTTGAAACAATATACTACGCAGCTTGCACAGCCTCTAAGGATTTGGCAAAGCGTGATGGTGCATATGAGACGTTTGCAGGTTCTCCTGCCTCTCAAGGGAAATTGCAATTTGACCTTTGGGGAGTTGCACCCACCAACCGTTGGGAGTGGGATGTGTTGAAAGAAGAAATCAAAGCGTTTGGAATGAGAAACTCTTTGTTGATGGCGCCTATGCCAACTGCTTCAACTGCTCAAATCTTAGGTAACAACGAGTGTTTTGAACCTTATACGTCCAATATCTATACACGTCGCGTGTTGGCAGGTGAGTACATCATCGTGAACAAGCATTTGCTAAAAGATTTGGTGAGTTTGGGTGTTTGGAATGAAGATGTAAAGAACAAGTTGATTGCCAATAATGGCTCTGTTCAGAATATTGCTGAAGTTCCAGACAATTTGAAAGCATTGTACAAGACGGCATGGGAGTTGTCTCAAAAGGCCATCATCGATATGTCTGCCGAGCGTGGTGCTTACATCTGTCAAAGCCAATCTTTGAATATTTTCATGGAGAATGCCAACTTGGGCAAATTGACATCGATGCATTTCTATGCATGGGAGCAAGG
>CANHIV010000002.1 GCA_947460525.1 Flavobacteriales bacterium | reverse complement strand
GATCAACATCGTAGCGTCTGATGGGATCTTGATTGTCGACATAAAAGCCCGAACCTAAAATGGGATTATTGCTCAAAGAAATGGCCCAGAAATCCGCATAAGCCTCTCCCATAGCGCCATTGATAAAGCCACCGCCCTGTGATTGATAATAATTGTCATTGATTCCATGCCCGTATTCGTGGTAGGCCACATCAGGTATATTGGATGACGCATTGCAGCCATTGGCCAAATCATAGAAATTAATAGATGTCCCATCATAAAAGGCATTGCAATCACCTCCTGTAACATCAATATTGGTGGGCAATTGGAAATCCATCCCTGTAAAATTGGGCATCCACAATTTCATGTGATCATGAATATCCTGAACACTTCTATACGCGGTGCGCTCTTTGATATTTGAGTTGCTATCAAACGAAATGGTATTCCCCCCATCTTGTAATGTCGCACTAAAGCTTGGTGTAACAGAGCCTGTGTAAACCTTTGCCCATGGACCCTCCAAGAATATATTGGCCGACAATGGCCCAACTTCGGGTATAACAACATTACCATTGGAATCTGTAAAATAATCAACCCCGCCAATATTCATGCGCAAGTTGGGCAATGTCCCACTTACCGGCGCATCCCAAGGTGATGTCAAATAATAAGTGCTTTGCACTTGGGCAGAAACAACAAATGGAAAATTACTTTGATGGGTGCATCCTTTATTGGGACAAACGTGAACAATTTCATTTACCCTGTACAACAATTCCCCTGTCACCGCATCAACATACACCTTGTAACGTTGTGGAATTTGAACCTCGTTGTGGGTCTTAACAACAAAAGATTGAACCTTTTTCAAATTTAACTTGCCCTGTTTGTGAAGCGGAAAGTACATCATTCCCTCAGGGATAACTTCGTCTATGACATAATCCAGATTGGCAATTGCACTTTGATGCAAATCAGAATCACTTTTTACACTTAATCCTGTAAATTCTTCTGTAGAATAAACGTCCCAATTCCAAGAAACAATTTTGTCATTATAAACAACGCAATGAACGTCCGAAAACAGAACCGACAATCCGTCAATTCGTTGTTTCCATCTGTAAGTAGTTCGATCCCCTTGTTTAAAGGCACCTTGAAAATCAAGTTCTCCTTGCAATCCAAAAATCTGTTTAACCTCTTCCAACCATGCTTGCTCATTCTGAGCTATTCCTGGACCATAAGCACGATGTGGTGTTTGCGTAAGCTCATTAAAATGTACCATCCAACCGGTATGCGCTTGACGATACAATTTCCATTGGGTTTGTTCTCGCAGTTGCTGCTGCTGGGTTACATCAATGGGCTTGTATTGCTCTGGACGAATCTCATTGCGATCGTATGATTGCTCCAAATTGGATTGAGCAAGAATAGCATTTACAACAATGCTTAAAAAAAAGAGGGATAAAAACTTTTTCATCCCTCTAACATAAATCATTTTTTGATTCAACAACTACTTTTCCACTTCCTTTCTTTCTCCTTCCTTTTTGGTAGTGAAATAGGAAAATAAACTTTGCATGACTTCCTCTCTAGCTTCAAGTTCTCTTTGAAGTTTAGCATTTTGTTCAGCCAAGGCTTCCATGTCACGCTTGAGCGTATCCAATTCCTCTGGAGTCTGTTTGCTTTCGTTGTTCATGATTCAAATATAAGCTATTCAGGCTTTTTACGGGCAATTTCGTCTCTAAGTTGCGAAGCTCTCTCATAATCTTCATTTTCCAAAGCTTCATCAAGCGCTATTTGTAATTCTTGCAGCGACAATTCAATAGGTTCATCGTCCAACTCAGGCACATCCATTTCATCCATACTCATCAATTTCTCGTCGTGATGGGTGATGGCGTTTTCACGCAATATGAACTCTTGACAAAAGATGGGACAATCAAAACGCAGTGCAATGGCCACGGCATCGCTCGTCCTTGAGTCTATTTCAACCTGACGACTGTCTTGAAGCGCCACCAACTTAGCGTGGAATACACCCTCTTTAAAATTGTAAATTTCAACTTCAACAACTTCAATTGAAAAGGAAGTCGCCAATGTTTTAATCAAGTCATGTGTCAAAGGTCTTAGAGGCTCTATTCGTTCCATAGCAATAGCGATGGCCTGCGCTTCTGTGCCTCCAATGATAATTGGCAAACGCCAAATACCCTCTAAGTCCATCAAAACCATCTGATACGCACCAGAAGTGGTCCCACTTGGACTTATGTCCGAAACATGAAGTTCTATTCGACGTGACACTTGCTACGAATTACTTATTGGCGGTAAAATGCTTTGCGGCTTCTATCAAACGAGGCAATACTTCAAACGCATCTCCAACGATACCATAGTCTGCAGCTTTGAAGAATGGAGCTTCAGGATCTTTGTTGATGACAACAATAACCTTGCTACCATTAACACCTGCCAAATGTTGAATTGCGCCACTGATACCAATTGCAATGTAAAGATTAGGACGAATAGCAATGCCGGTTTGCCCAACGTGCTCGTGATGAGGTCTCCAACCGATATCACTCACTGGACGTGAGCAAGCAGTTGCAGCACCCAAAATACTCGCCAACTCTTCAACCATGCCCCAATTCTCAGGACCTTTCATACCGCGTCCCGCGCTTACTACTAAATCTGCTTCAGGTAGAGGAACGCCCGCATCACCGTGATTCCCCTTAACTTCAACCAATTTCACTTGAGAAGGCTCACAAGTAGCGGACATTGCAACAATGGCAGCAGTTCCCCCAACTTTCTTTACACCAAAAGAATTGGGTAATACTGTCAAAATGGAAATGGTTGACTTTGACGCAACCTCAGCAATCGCCTTACCTGAAAACACATTTCGTTTAACCATACAACCATTGGCCACATTGGCCAATTCAGTTACACCACTGATCAAGGTGTATCCATTCATAATGGCGACCCTCGGCATTATCTCTTTACCAAGATTGTCGTGACTTGCTACAAGCAGGTTATACCCACCATCTTTGGCTTCCTGAGCAATCAACTTTGCCATCGCACGGCTATCACAATTTCCAGCTTGAACCTTCAATGTTTGAGCACCACACTCTCCAACACCACCATCCGCTTGAACATCGCCAATCATAAAGGCTGTAACTTCAGCACCTAATGATTTCGCATAGGAAATAGCCTCCAAACCCGCTTTGGTAGCCTTTCCGTTGTTATTTTCTACAAAAACTAATACTTTCATTGTCCAATATTATTAAATCACTTTGGCTTCTTCATGTAGCAATTGAATCAAACTTGCAGCATCCTCAGGCGCAATCATTTTGCATCCTGATTTAGCAGGAGGCATGCTGAATTGCAACACCTCACTTTGCTCCGTTGCATTAGCTGACGCAATAGTGGCCAATGGTTTGGTTCGGGCTGCCATAATCCCTCTCATGTTGGGAATACGTTGCTCTGCCATACCTTTTGCAGCAGAAACAACCATCGGGAGCGTAGACTCAAACACTTCAATACCCGTTGCTATTTCTCGCTCCAACTTCACCACATTTCCATCAACATCCAATTTAGACGCTCCAGCAACATAAGGTAGTGATAACATTTCAGCAATTAGCCCTGGAACGATTCCTCCATTGTATTGAATGGTTTCCTTTCCGCATAACACCAAATCAAAAGATTGATCTTTGGCATATGATGCAATTTCAGTAGCCACTGAAAAAGCGTCTTTTTCTGCCGCATCAATTCGAACACCCTCGTCAGCACCGATGGCCAAAGCCTTGCGAATGATCGGCTCATAATCAGCTCCACCAACTGAAGCAACTACTACAGAACCTCCTAGGGTTTCTTTCAATTCCAAAGCTCTTACCAACGCATACCATTCATCGTAAGGATTAATGATAAAGGTTACCCCACTTTCATCGTAGATTGTTGGATTTGAAAACGCGATTTTCGCTGTGGTATCAGGCACTTTACTGACACAAACCAAGATCTTCATTTATCTTTATTTTTAGTGGGACAAAGGTAGCAATTGAAAACAAAAAAGCCATCTTTCGATGGCCTTTTTTCATAGTATTTTTTGAAGGATTATTCTGCTGCAGAATCATCTTTCTTTTTGCGTGGCGCGCGTTTTGCTTTTGGCTTTTCTTCACCGGCTTCAGCACTTGTCTCAGCAGATGCTTCAACACTTCCTTCATCTTTCTTTTTAGCTCCACCACGACGTGTCGTTTTCTTAACCGCTGCTTTCTCAACTTCTTTACCGTAGATGGTATTGAAATCAACCAACTCAATCATACACATGTCTGCGTTATCACCTGGGCGATATCCCAAGCGAATGATGCGTGTATATCCACCTGGACGATCCGCGATCTTTGGAGAAACTTCGCGGAACAATTCTGTAACCGCTTCTTTGTTCTTCAAATAACTGAATACAATACGACGACTGTGTGTGCTATCTGTTTTTGATTTGGTCAATAGAGGCTCAACATATTTTTTCAATGCTTTTGCCTTTGCCAATGTAGTATTGATACGCTTGTGCTCGATCAAAGAGCAAGCCATGTTCATCAACAAAGCCTCGCGATGCTCAGCCTTTCTACCTAAATGATTTACTGTCTTTCCGTGTCTCATTTCTTTACTCTATTTTGATCGATTAGTCGCGATCCAATTTGTATTTTGATACATTCATTCCAAATTGAAGGCCTTTATTCTCTACCAACTCCTCCAATTCTGTCAATGATTTCTTTCCGAAGTTTCTGAACTTTAACAAGTCATTTTTATTGAAAGAAACCAAATCACCCAAAGTGTCAATATCTGCTGCCTTCAAGCAGTTCAAAGCACGCACACTCAAATCCATATCAACCAATTTGGTCTTCAACAATTGACGCATGTGCAAGCTGCTCTCATCAAATTCCTCTGACTCACGCTTGATTTCAGTTTCCAAAGTAATTCTTTCGTCACTGAACAACATAAAGTGATGAATAAGAATCTTTGCAGCCTCTTGAAGGGCATTCTTAGGTGTGATTGAACCATCACCTTGGATTTCAAGAATTAATTTCTCGTAATCCGTTTTTTGCTCAACACGATAGTTCTCAATGCTATACTTTACGTTTCTGATTGGCGTAAAGATGCTATCAATGAAAATGGTACCGGTAGGTGCGCTGCTTGATTTATTCTCTTCAGCTGGACGATATCCGCGTCCTTTTTGAATAACCAAATCCATTTTAATCTTAACCTTTGGATCCATGTTACAGATCACAAAATCAGGATTTAAAACTTGGAAAGCTGTTGTAAAATTACCGATTTCACCAGCCTTGAATTGATCCTGACCACCTACAGTGATTGAAAACTTCTCATAATCAGTTCCATCAATTTGACATTTAAAACGAACTTGCTTTAAATTCAAAATGATTTCTGTGATATCTTCAACAACACCTTTGATAGTAGAAAACTCATGGTCAACACCCTCGATTTTAATCGAAGTGATGGCAAACCCCTCCAATGAAGAAAGGAGAATACGGCGCAATGCGTTACCGATGGTAATTCCGAATCCGGGTTCCAACGGACGGAATTCGAATGAACCAGTGAAATCATTGCTATCAAGCATGATTACTTTGTCTGGTTTTACGAAATCTATAATGGCCATTATAATAATGTATTTAATTAAAAGATTATTTAGAGTACAATTCGACGATCAATTGTTCCTTGATGTTTTCAGGGATTTGAACGCGCTCAGGATGCTTAATGTAAACACCTTGCTTGTCTGCCTCATTCCAATCCAACCAATCATAATTGGTACGGCTTGACAAAGACAATACAATAGATTGTAATGATTTTGATTTCTCACGAACTGCGATACGATCTCCAGGGCGCAACATGTAAGATGGGATGTTCACCAATTCACCATTTACAGTGATGTGACCATGTCCAACCAATTGACGAGCACCTGAACGTGTTGGAGCGATGCCCAAACGGTATACAGTATTATCCAAACGAGATTCACACAAAGCCAACAAAATCTCACCAGTTACACCTGGACGAGCAGAAGCCTTTTTGTACAAATTCTCAAATTGACGCTCAAGGATACCATAGGTATACTTTGCTTTTTGCTTTTCAGACAACTGAATTGCGTATTCAGATTGCTTAGCACGACGCTTGTTCGGACCATGTTGTCCGGGTGGGTAATTGCGCTTTTCTAATCCTTTATCAGGGCCAAAGATTGCTTCACGAAACTTACGAGCAATTTTTGTTTTGGGTCCAATATATCTTGCCATTTCTTTACTTACTATTTATTAGATACGACGGGCTTTGGGTGGACGGCATCCGTTGTGAGGAAGTGGTGTTGTATCCACAATCTCTGTCACCTCGATACCAATGGTGTGGATCGTACGAATCGCTGATTCACGACCAGCTCCAGGTCCTTTTACAAATACTTTTACCTTTCTTAATCCCAAGTCGAAAGCCTCTTTTCCGCATTGTTCAGCAGCCATTTGTGCTGCGTAAGGTGTATTCTTCTTTGACCCTCTGAATCCCATTTTACCGGCAGAAGACCAAGAGATCACTTGACCACTATTGTTGGTCAAACTGATGATAATGTTGTTGAATGTAGATTGCACGTGTGCTTGACCTACGGCCTCAACGACAACATTCTTCTTTTTCTTTTTTTCTACTTTAGCCATGATCTATATCTATGGTACTATTTATTATTTAACAGCCTTTTTCTTATTCGCAACTGTCTTACGCTTACCCTTACGAGTACGAGAGTTGTTCTTGGTTGATTGTCCACGCAATGGTAAACCCAAACGGTGACGTACACCTCTGTAACATCCGATATCCATCAAACGCTTGATGTTCATCTGAACTTCTGAGCGCAATGAACCCTCTACTTTGATTTCGTCTGTGATGAATCCACGAATTTTCGCCAAATCATCGTCATTCCATTCTGAAACTTTCTTACTGAAGTCAATTCCTCCAGCGCTCAAAATGCGACGTGCTGTGCTACGTCCAATTCCGTAAATGTAAGTGAGACCTATCTCTCCTCTTTTGTTACGTGGTAAATCGATACCTGCAATCCTTGCCATTTTCTGATATTAGTTATCCCAATTGGGGTTTATCCTTGTCTTTGTTTGTACTTGGGGTTCTTCTTGTTGATTACGTACAACTTCCCTTTGCGACGAACGATCTTACATTCCGCCGAACGCTTTTTAATAGAGGCTCTTATTTTCATGTTTTCTTACTTTCTTATTTATATCTGAAACTAATTCTTCCTTTCGTTAAGTCATATGGAGACATCTCCACTTTCACTTTATCTCCTGGTAAAATACGGATATAGTGCATCCTCATTTTACCAGAAATATGGGCGATGATCACGTGACCATTCTCCAACTCAACGCGGAACATTGCATTGGACAATGCCTCTACAATCGTTCCATCTAACTCTATCGACGCTTGTTTCGCCATTTTTCTTTCTTATTATTTTAAAGCTAACGCTTTTTCTACCTCCAAAAAACTGGATAACACTTCTGCTTTGTTTTTCCTCACTACTACCGTATGCTCAAAATGAGCGCTCGGTTTTAAATCTGCTGTAAGAATGGTCCAACCATCCTTGAGCTGCTTTATATTCTTCGTTCCCAAGTTGATCATAGGTTCTATTGCTAAAACCCAACCTTCTTGCAAAACCGGTCCACTGCCTCTCTTGCCGTAATTAGGAACTTCTGGTGGCTCGTGCAACTGAATGCCTACACCATGACCAACAAGTTCGCGAACAACTCCGTAACCGAAAGATTCTGCATGTTGTTGAACAGCAAAACCAATATCTCCAACTCGATTACCAACAACGGCCTGATCAATACCTAGCTGCAAACACTCAAGCGTAACTTGCAATAACTGCTTTACCTCTTGAGCTATCTCTCCTACTGCAAACGTGTAAGCGGAATCACCCCATTTGTTGTTCTTAATTACACCAATATCCACCGACACAATATCACCTTCTTTCAAAGGATCTTTTGTGGGTATGCCGTGAACAACTGCGGCATTTACACTCGCACAAATGCTATTGGGAAATCCACTATAACCTAAGAAACCAGGAAAACCGCCATGATCCTTTATAAAATCATGTGCCAATTTATCTAGTTGCAAGGTGGATACTCCCGGCATAATGTGCTGGGCTAACATTGCATGTGTTTTTCCAATAAGTAAAGAACTCTCTTTGATGAGCGCTATCTCATCTTCGGTTTTAACAACCGGCTTCCCTCCCCTCGTCACTTTCTAAGCAGTAAAACCTGTACCTACGGCACCTGCATTATTACTTCGTCCTCTCACTCTTCCTGACTTCATAAGCCCGTCATAATGACGTGAAAGCAAGTGACTTTCAATCTGTTGTAACAAATCCAATATTACTCCAACCGTGATCAACAATGATGTTCCACCAAAAAACTGAGCAAATTGCTGGGTCTTTGCAAGACCAAACAACATCAATATAGCAGGCAAAATTGCAATCAAGGCGACAAATATACCACCAGGAAGGGTAATATTCGACAAAACTCTATCAATAAATTCAGAAGTATCTTTTCCAGGCTTCACACCAGGAACAAAATTTCCATTTCTTCTTAAGTCATCTGCGATCTGAGTTGGATTGGTAACAATGGCCGTATAAAAGAATGTGAATAGTATAATCATCACAAACAACAAGACATTGTATCCAACACCATCAATGCGGGTTAAAGACGCAAGAACTGTGCTATCTCTAAAAGTCTCAGAATTCTGCATGTACAAAGGAATGAACATAATTGCCTGAGCAAAGATGATGGGCATTACACCGGCAGAATTTACGCGCAATGGAATGAAAGATCTTGCAGCTTCTCCCGTAGGCATTCCACTTGCAGATCCTGCACTTAATCTCGCCATTTGAACGGGAATACGACGTACCGCTTGGATAATTCCAATGGTCGCACCAATAATCACAATCAAAGTAGCCATTTCAATCAAGAAAAAGAAAGGCGTCTGTGCTCCGAATTCAGAATAAAACCCTCTAGGAATATCTGAAATGATACCCGTCATGATAATCAAAGAGGTACCGTTACCAATTCCTTTGTCCGTTATTTTCTCACCCAACCACATTACAAAAAGTGTACTACAAGTCAAAATAATAACTGCAGACACAATCCACAATGATCCAGCAGGATGAGCATTTCCCGGCACATACTGAGCGATATAACCTGGTGCTTGCACCAACCCGATTGCAATAGTCAACATGCGCATCCATTGGTTCAATTTCTTACGTCCTGACTCGCCCTCTCTTTGCATTTTTTGGATCGCTGGAACAGCTAAACCCAATAATTGAATGATAATGGATGCCGAAATGTATGGCATTACTCCCAAGGCAAAAATAGACACACGAGTAAATGCACCTCCAGTGAATAAACCTAGAAATCCTAGCAATCCACCTTGCGCACCTGCATCCAATTTTGTAGAATCAACACCTGGTAGAACGATAAACGAACCCACACGATAAATCAACAACAACATTAAAGTGTAGCCAATTTTGCGACGAAGTTCTTCGTGATGCCAAATGTCTTTTATCTTTTGAATAAAGCCTTTCATACGATCAATCCGATTATAATACTGTAACTACTCCACCATTGTTTTCAATAGCTGTTTTAGCAGCTGCTGAAAACCCATGAGCAGTAACATTCATTTTTGCTTTTAACTCACCACGGCCCAAGATTTTCACCAAATCATTTTTTGAGCAGATTCCATTTTGAACCAAAATCTCATGGGTAACTTCGGTCAAATTGAACTTTTCAGCCAAATTAGACAAAGTATCCAAATTGATTCCTTTATACTCCACTCTATTGAAGTTGCGGAAACCATATTTTGGAAGACGGCGTTGCAATGGCATTTGACCACCTTCGAAACCAATCTTTCTTTTATTTCCTGAGCGAGATCCAGCACCCTTGTGACCACGTGTTGATGTTCCACCGTGTCCAGATCCTTCACCACGACCAATACGCTTGCGGTTCTTTACTGAACCTTCAGCTGGTTTTAATGTATTTAATTTCATTGTACTCGTTTTAAAGTTTATTTGTATTCAACTTTCAACAAATGACTCACTGCGCGAATCATTCCTTCGATGTTTGGAGACAAATCTTTCTCCACAGAAACGTTTAATTTTTTAATGCCTAACGCTTTAATCGTTTCTTTTTGGCGCTTTGGATAATCAATCGCGCTTCTTACTTGTGTGATAACAACTTTTGCCATTTTGCTGAAAATTATCCGTTGAACACTTTATCTAATGTAATACCACGCATTCTTGCGATCTCACGTGGGTCACGCAATCCTGCTAGAGCATTCAATGTAGCCTTTACTACGTTGTGTGGATTTGAAGAACCTTTGGACTTAGCCAATACGTCAGTTACTCCTGCAGATTCCAATACCGCACGCATCGCACCACCGGCAATAACTCCAGTTCCGTGAGACGCTGGTTTGATGAAAACACGAGCTCCACCAAATTTACCAGAAAACTCGTGAGGAATTGTTCCGTGATTCAATGGAACACGAATCAAATTCTTTTTTGCATCTTCAATAGCCTTGGTCACTGCCTCAGCAACTTCCTTTGACTTTCCTAAACCATGACCAACAATACCATTTTCGTTTCCTACAACTACGATAGCTGCGAATCCGAAGGTACGTCCTCCTTTGGTAACCTTGGTAACACGGTTAACCGCAACCAATTTATCTTTCAATTCTGTTTCGCTAGAGCGAACGTTTTTTACTTCTGCCATGATTATCAGAATTTAAGCCCTGCTTCACGAGCAGCCTCGGCCAATGATTTAACTCTTCCGTGATACAAGTAACCACCACGATCAAAAACTACAGACTCAATTCCTGCTGCTTTTGCTCTCTCTGCGATAGTTTTACCCACAACCTTTGCCTGGTCGATTTTAGGCATGTTGTGAGATTCCTTGATGTATGCAGATCCAGCTGAAACCAAAGTTGTACCTTGATTGTCATCGATAATCTGAGCATAAATCTGCTTGTTACTGCGGAATACAGACAAGCGGGGTTTCTCTGCTGTACCCTTGATCGTTGAACGAATGCGGGTACGAATTTTTGCTCTTCTTGCTTCTTTTGTGAATGCCATAGTCTATGATTATTTAGCTGCTGACTTACCCGCTTTCTTGCGAACAAACTCACCAACGTAACGAACACCTTTTCCTTTGTACGGCTCTGGAGCGCGCAATGAACGAATCTTTGCAGCTACCTGTCCGATTAATTGTTTGTCAAATGACTCGAGAATAATTGTTGGGTTCTCTCCCTTTTCTGCCTTTGCAGTAACCGTTATTTCAGTTGGCAATTCGAATACGATAGGATGGCTAAATCCTAAAGTCATCTCCAATTGCTGACCTGCCGCTTTGGCACGGTAACCAACACCAATCATCTCTAAATTCTTGGTCCAACCTGTACTAACACCAACAATCATGTTGTTGATCAAAGCGCGATACAAACCGTGCTTAGAACGAGCATCCTTGTGCTCTGATGAACGTGTAACTGTAACAGATCCATCTGCAACTTCTACGTGCACCGCCCCTGTGATTTCTTGTGTAAGCTCCCCTTTTGGACCCTTTACACGAATCACACCATTAGACATCGATACTTCAACGCCTGCAGGAATGCTAATGGGTAATTTTCCTATTCTTGACATGATCTATGATATTAATATACGTAACACAATACTTCTCCACCAACGTTCTCTTTACGAGCAGACTTGTCGGTCATTACACCTTTTGGAGTTGATACTACCGCAATTCCCAAGCCGTTTAACACGCGAGGCAATTCTTCTACTCCTACGTATCTACGTAGACCTGGAGAAGAAATTCTGTCAATCTTAGCGATTGCAGGTTGCTTGGTTTTTGCGTTGTATTTCAAGGCAATTTTAATTACACCAGGAGTGCCTTCTTCGAACTTGTAGTTCAAAATATATCCTGACTCATGGAGGATACGAGTAATTTCCTTCTTCAAGTTTG
>CANHIV010000001.1 GCA_947460525.1 Flavobacteriales bacterium | reverse complement strand
CCAAGTTCCTTTCTTTTTAAAGCCTAAGCCAAAATCATCAACGGTGTCATTTTTTTCTTTGTCCCAACGGATAACGGAAAAGCTGTACTCCATTTTGTTGCGGTAATGCCACAACAGGGGAGAAGCAATGTACTCATCAAACAATGGGGTTGGTTCAATTTTTCCAATTCTTCTGAGCAATTCAGCAACTTCATTGTGTTTGAAATCACGTTGTTTCTCATACGGCAATGTGGCGTAAGGTGCGCCGGGTATCGCTTGGAATTCGAGATCTATCTCAACATCTGATTTTTTAATCAATCGGATGTCTCGGGCCTCAATGTGTCGTTTATCTATTTTGGTAACTTGAACTTCGCGGGTTTGTCCTTTGATAGCATTCTCAATGAACAAGGGAACTTTGCCATCAGGGACATCCACCCAAACGATGCCATTTCCACCAAAGGCCATGTCATCGATTTCAACTTCTAAAATGTCTCCTTTTTTAAACGGGAGTTGTTTGGGATTGATTTTTTTATTCATGACTTCCTCTTCTCTGTCTTACTGTCTCGTACAAAAGCATTCCGGCAGCTACGGATACATTGAGGGAAGTTGTGATTCCTGTCATGGGGATGCGAACGCCTTGCTGCACGGCTTTTAGAGCGGCTTTAGAAATTCCTTTTTCTTCGTTGCCCATTACAATGCACAATGGAACACGCATGTCACATTCTTCTGGCAGCAATGTAGCTTTCTCTGTCGCGGCGATGCAATGTATGCCCATGCTTTGCAACAGGTGGATGGTATCCACGGCCATTTTGGTCTTGCAGACAGGAAGATGCATCAAAGCACCAGCACTGGTTTTGATGGTGTCTTCATTGATGGGTGCACTTCCCATTTCTGTCATCACTACAGCAGTTGCACCAAGACATTCGGCTGTACGTGCGATAGCGCCGACATTTCTCACATCTGTTAGTCCATCCAAAAGTAGGATCAATGGATTTTTGCCTTCCTCAAAAGCGAGACTTACAATTTCTTCGATGCTCCCAAAAGTGATGGGACTTAAGAAGGCCAAAATCCCCTGATGGTTTTTGGTGGTAATGCGCTGCAACTTCTCAACGGGCACATATTGAAACGGAATTTGATGTTCCTGCACCAAGGCCATTGTTTTTTGAAACAACTCTCCTTTTAGTCCTCGTTGAATTAAAATCTTTTCTATTTGCTTCCCCGATACAATGGCAGCTTCAATGGCATGAAAACCAATGGCCAGTTGTGGGGGTGTTCTTTTTTCTCTCATCATGGGTATATGCGACCCTGTCTCCATTGGGTGACCTGATTTTCCCAGGCTCCTCGGTAGTTCTCGGATCTTTTTAATAGGTAGATATCGCCCCAAATGGGGTCTTCTTTTATTTCAAAGTCAAATTTCAAAGCTTGCGGATCGCTGATGCTGCCGTAAATCCAAGTTTCTAGCGTCGCATCAGTGATGATGGTGTTGGGATGACCAAAAACCAAATAAATCATTCCTCTATCTGTTTTCCAACCTTCTGCATAGGAAGTGAAGTGGTGGTTGGCATCTTGCACGCGTGAGTAATAAATTTTGATCAATTCCTTGGCCTTGGCTTTGTTGCCACCACTTCTGATCCAGAATTTGTCAAAGGCATTTTCTGGACCTTCATGTGATTGTTGAATCCTGTCAAACTCTTCTTTGGAACACAAGTAACGGATTGGCCCTGGCATTTCACTCAATTTTGTAATCATAGGAAATTGCGGACTTTTCTCAGTGTCAATTGCGCTTATGCGTTCTTGACGTCCCGAAATTTTGTACAAATACATCCCAGGGACCGATGTAATGGCGGTGTCTGCATTGCTGATGATATGTTGTTCATTGGGCACAAATGGCAGATTCGCCGAGAAGGGAGGCGAGGGTAGCTTTTCAGATCTTGGTGCGAATACGATGGTTCCATTTTTGGGCAATGGAAGCGCAATGCCGGCAGGGCAGAAGGGTGTCCCCAAATCGCCGTGCCAAACCCATCCCTCTGAAACAGGTAGGTAGGGAACTTGGAATATTCCCTCTCGAATGCTCTTGGATTCTTTGATATGGAATTGCAAACCAACGCAGGTGCTGTCAATGGGCAAGGTAAGGTTACAAGTATATTGACCCAATTCTTCACGGTTTTTACCTTCTTGAATTTGGTAAGTTTTAACCCAACTTTTTATTCCATTTGTGGTGTTGTAATGCGCCCTGATTTCAAGGGTGTTCCCTGAACTATTGGCCCAATCGGCCTCATTAAAAAAGAGGGTGTAAGTGATGGAATCTTTTTGACGTGAGGTAACGGATATTTGGGGATGAAAGGTTTGTTGCGTCCATTTGTAGTACTTGGACTGCATGGGTGTTTCCTGCATCGGCGCTACTTGGTTGCATCCACAGATGCCCAAACCAAGTGAAATTGCAAAAACGAAAATTATCCAAAGTTTCATCTCTTCAAAAATACTTATGAAACGGGATGGTTTTAGAAGAAAACTTGATATTGAATATGAATGAGATTATTCCTCAATTCAAGTCTTTGGCCATCGGGAATTCCCCATCCTGAGCTGATTTCAATTTGACCATCGGGCACATTGAATAGGGCTCCGAGTCCAATGCCTTGCCAGAGCGTAATTTTTTTGTTGGAATTTTCAATCCAACCTTGATCATAAAACAAAAACAGTTGTCCAATATTATTGATCAACCAACCACTCTCGATTTGACTACCGAAATAGTTTTGGCAGAATATACTTTCTTGACCAAATCCCCGCAATGTCTCGACGCCACCAACGCGGTATTTTTCAATTTGTGCAGTGCTGCCTTGCAAGTAGATGCCTCTTTGGTGCAGGGTAATTGAACCAAAAATCTTGCGCCATTTCTTCTCTAGAATCATGTCCATTTGGCTCTTGATCAAGGGGTCTTTTTTAGAACCTTCTAGCGAAATGGTTTTTTTTAACCCCTGAAGCAAACTGAAGTTAATGCTGAAAGTGACGTCATTCCAAATTGTAGGATTTTGTATCAATCCCAATCCTACAAGTCGATGTTGAATGGTGAGGGACTGTAAAAGGGAGTTGTGGTTTTTGCTTTCGTATTTGGCTTGCAACATGCCGCCTTTCATTAATCGATAGTTGAGCGAGCCTTCAGCACCTACAATGAAGTATAAGTTTTGATTTCGATACAATTCAATCTTTTGCTGAATGCCCAATGCGGATCGAAATATTATTGGAAATTCTATTTGACATTGTAATCGTTGAGTAGAAATGGATTGACGTTGCCAATGGAAATTCAATTTTTCTGCGCGCTTCAAACTATTTACCCATTGTGATTTGACTTCACCAATAAGGATCGTTTTGTTTTCTTGATTAATGGTTCCAAGTAATCCTTGAAATTGATTCCTAGGAATTTTAGACAGTTGAATGCGGAGATCTGCAATGGAATCTGTGAAAAACACCTGGTGATTTTTTACATCTAGTCCAGCATTTTTGAGGTCGCTGATGACCCTTTCTTCCATAACCTTAGAATTGAAAGGCGTTTTTGTTTTCCAAAACAACATCCTTTGCAAGACTTCCTCATCAATCAAAAGTTCGTCAAATCCTTTAATATCGCCCTTGTAAATTATTTTGCCGGGGTGAAAAGTATAGAAAAGTTGTTGGGTTGCGCTGTCAAGTTGCGCCAATTCCCAGTGAGCCGTTGCGTGCGCTGTTCTCAGGGATTGCTCAAGAGTAGCCTGCATAAATTGCTCGGCTTCCTTTCTCTGAGAGAAGGAAGAAGTGTCTCCGAATGGATTGATGCAATTCCATTTGTATTCATACTGCGCCAGACCAATTTTGGCGATAATCAGAAATAACCCCAAACACAAAACCCGATGTTGAAAAAAAATAACCTTGTTAATTCCGTTAAACGAAATTAGGGGGCTATATTTGTTTTCAAATCGAATGAACATGAACAAGAAATTACTTTTCGTAGCGGTTGTTGCAGTATTGGCTTTTACTGCTTGTGTAGCTAAACACCCAAAGTGTGCAGCTTATGACAAGGCGCCAATTGAGCAACCTGTGAAATAATCAAGCGTGGCTGGTCCACGTTATTTCTAATTGAATGCTGGGATCGATGCTCTTTGCAACAGGGCATGTGTTCGCAGCATTTTTCATTATGGCCCATTCTCTTTCTGACCATCCCAATTGGGGAACGTGGAAATTCAATTGAATGCCAGTAACTCTGCGGGGTTCAGTTCCCATAATCTTGGTAACGTCAACGGTTACATTTTCAAATGCAATTTCTTTTTCATTGGCTGCAATGCCCATGATGGTCATCATGCACATAGCTAGCGAGGTGCAAAGAAGATCTGTTGGAGAAAAAGCAGCTCCTTTTCCATGGTTGTCAATGGGCGCATCTGAAATGATGGCATTGCCACTTTTTAGGTGAACGGCTGAACATCTTAGTTCGCCTTCGTATTTAACTTCTATCGCGTGCATATTTTTTGTTGTTCAAGAACAAAGTTAGGGCTAAGGTGTATCTTTGCCTAGAACATGAGAGCAACTTTTTTATTGTGGTGCATGGTATGGACAATCTCCATCATGGGGCAGGAAATTTCTGATGCCGCTCCTCGCAGTGTTCTATATGATCGCGCGCATGCCGCTGTACTGACATTTCAATCGAATGGATGGGGAATTGGTTTTGATCAATATTACAAAGGCAAGGATGCCTATACCTTTTGGAAGCTGAACGCGGATCTTCAATTTTACCGTCACGAAAAAGAGGTGAAGTCTTATTTTCAAGACCCTACAGCCAGAGCTTATTATTATGGAAAGCAAAATAGTTTTTTTGTTGCCAGAATAGGTTGGGGCCAAACCACAGAATTTGCGGAGAAGCTCAGGAAGAATGGCGTGCAAATCAACCGTTCCTGGCAAATAGGCCCATCTGTTGGATTTGTGAAACCAGTGTACTTGCAAATCATTCATCCGTCCACCACCATTCCTGGGAGATACGATATTGAGACGGAGAAGTTTAATCCAGACGAGCATTACACAGACAATATATACGGACGAGCCAGCAATTTGGTAGGCATCAACGAAACCAAAATTCAAATGGGCTTGTTTGTGCAGGCAAGTCTGAGATTTGAATACAGCAATCAAGAATTGGGTTTGCGTGGTGTGGAGATTGGCGCCACCGCGGATATTTACCCAAAGCGAATAGAAATTATGTCACAAGCCGTCTTGGATCGGTACAATGATCACGCGAAAAATAATTTTATTTTTCCCGCGATTTATACCCGATTCTTTTTTGGCTCAAAATACAATTCAAAATGAGTGAAGGAACTACAGGTAGAATTGCCAAACCAAAATGGTTGCGCGTAAAGCTTCCGACAGGAGAGAACTATAAAATGGTTCGCAGTTTGGTGTCTGAGCACAAATTGCACACCATTTGTGAAAGTGGCAATTGTCCCAATATGGGCGAGTGTTGGGGGGAAGGAACCGCCACCTTTATGATTCTTGGCAACATTTGTACCCGATCTTGTGGCTTCTGTGCTGTGGCTACAGGTAAGCCGTTGACGGTGGATCCCCATGAGCCGGAACATGTAGCGGAGTCTATTTTCTTAATGAAAGTAAAGCATGCGGTGATTACCTCAGTAGATCGAGACGATTTGCCAGATGGAGGTGCAGATATATGGGTACGAACAGTGGAGGCGGTGCGTCAAAAGGCGCCAGGTGTTACCATGGAAACTTTGATACCGGATTTTGCGGGCAAATGGGACAACTTACAACGCATCATAGATGTGGCCCCTGAGATTGTTTCGCACAATTTGGAAACTGTCCGCAGAATGACCAAGCAAGTGAGAATTCAAGCCAAATACGACAGGAGTCTAGAGGTGTTGCGACGTCTGAAACAAGGCGGGATGCGCACCAAAAGCGGAGTGATGTTGGGATTGGGAGAGTCACATGAAGAAGTACTTGAAACCATGGAAGATTTGCGTGCAGTAGGTTTGGATGTTATTACATTGGGCCAATACTTGCAGCCCACACCTAAGCATCTGCCGGTTGCAGAGTTCATTACTCCAGAGCGCTTTGCGGAGTATGAAACCATCGGTAAACAAATGGGATTCAGACATGTGGAAAGTGGACCTTTGGTGAGGTCTTCTTATCACGCTGAAAAACACATGTTGTAATGAAAGACACTGTGATACGTGTCGGTATTCATGGATTCGGTAGAATTGGAAGAACCTTTTTAAGGGCCTCTCTTTCCTATAAAAATTTTAAAGTGGTAGCCGTTGCGGATTTGTATCCTTTTGATACAATGTCCCATTTGTTGAAGTACGATAGTGTACATGGCATCTGCAAGGAATTTGATGTTGCAGAAAAAGGATGGAAGTCGTCAGTAGGAAATGAATTGGTATACATTCAGAAGCATACAACTTCAGAGATCCCCAACTGGAAGGCGCACAATGTAGATATTGTTGTGGATTGCACGGGGACTTTGCTATCACTGGCAGGGCTTGAGCAACACATCGCCGCAGGTGCAAAAAGGGTTCTACTCTCCGCACCTTCTGAAGATGCAGCAGTTCCATTGGTGGTTTTGGGTATAGGCGATGACAGTTGGAAAGCCAAATCCGTGATCAGTTGCGCCAGTTGTACAACCAATAGCGCTGCGCACATGATTCAATTGATAGATGAACATTGTGGCATAGAGAGCAGTTACATCACAACTGTTCATTCTTATACCGGTGATCAGCGGTTGCAGGACGCGCCGCACAAGGATTTGCGCAGGTCACGTGGTGCCTTGCAAAGTATTGTTCCTACCACGACAGGCGCAGCCAAAGCATTGACAAGGGTTTTTCCGCATTTGGCGGATAAAATGGGTGGATGTGGCATGCGTGTCCCCGTTCCGGATGGATCATTAACCGATATTACCAGCATCGTTAGACATCCCAAGAGCATTGAAGAAATCAATGCGCTTTTTAAAAATGCAGCCTTAGAACGTTGGCCCAATATTGTCGAGTATACCGAGGATCCTATTGTCTCTTCGGATGTGATTGATAACAAGCACAGTTGTTTATTTGATTCGGGTATGACAAGTGTAATCGGAAATATGGTGAAAGTAGTGGGTTGGTATGACAACGAGGTGGGCTACAGCCATCGATTATGTGATATTATAGAACAATGGAAATAGCGTTAAAATACAAACATATTTTTTTTGATTTGGATGGAACCTTGTGGGACATCCATCGAAATGCTGAATTGACGCTGAAAAGCATGTGGGTACAATTCGAATGTGAACCTACCAAATGGGATTCATTTTATGAAGCCTACCTTCACCACAATCATCGAGTTTGGGCAATGTATCGCCAAGGTACGATGACCAAGGAAGAGCTGCGCACAGCCAGGTTCAGCCGATCTATGGATGATGCAGGAGTGCAATATTCGTCAGAATTGTTGGAGCAATTTGCCCAGGCTTTTGTCGATCAATGCCCACGACAACCTCATCTCATTCCAGGAGCGTTGGAAATATTGAACTATCTGAATGATAAGGGATATGTGATGCACATCATTACCAATGGATTCAAAGAGATTCAAGGTATCAAAATGGATGGAAGCGGATTGGCGCCGTTTTTTGTGCACAATATCAATTCAGAGGATGTTGGTGTAAGAAAGCCAGATCCTAAAATTTTCCATCACGCTTTCGATAGAGCAGGAACCCATGCACAAGAAAGTATTATGATCGGCGACGATTGGGAGGCGGATATTTTGGGTGCAAGAAATATAGGAATGGATCAAGTATTTTTAAAATTGGATCAACAAAGACATAATGTTCATCCTACATTTACGATAGAGAATTTAATTGAACTAAAAAACATTTTGTAACATGTCACAGCAAAAAGAAGAAGGCATCAGCATTGAATTGACTGAAGAGAACGCTCAAGGGAAGTATTCCAATTTAGCGGTTATTACGCACTCACCTGCAGAATTTATTGTTGATTTCATTAGCATGATGCCGGGATTGCCCAAAGCCAAGGTTGTTTCAAGAATCATTTTAACTCCCCAACATGCCAAGCGTTTGCACCGTGCATTGCAGGATAATCTTCAGAAGTTTGAAGCACAACATGGGAAAATCCAAGAAACTTTGGGTAATGATCCAGTGTTGCCTATGAATTTTGGTGGTCCTCAAGGACAAGCCTAATGGCTGGGTGTTGCGCGATATAGGTTTTTGCTTGCGGACCTAAATTGAAAAGCAAGTCAAGTACTGACAGGTCTTGCGCAAATTCAAAACGATCCATAAACACTTGATGGTACGATTGAATGGGAGAGAATATCTCCCATTTTTTTTTCATTTTTCGAAAGTCGTATGCTAGTTCAGTGGTGGGTTGCTCCCAGTTTGCAGTTGTTGAGGGTAGCGCAATTTCCAAATACGGACAAAGCCATTGTAGAATGTCCAATTGGGCTTGGAATAAATTTTTCCCTGGCAGACTGCTCAGCAATTGTACAATTTCATCTTTGAAATAAAAGAAAAATGGAGATTTTCCATAAGCACTTTGCATGGCGGTCATCATCGGCTTGTGCCAGTTCCCATTTTCGATTTGAACGTGATGCAATGCTGTTAGTTGACCTTTCACGCTTTGAATCGGTAAAGTCAAAACAAGTCGACCATTGGCACTTAAAATCTGAAAATGGTTCCTAATGCTTTGCTTGTGGTAATAACCAAAGCCATCAATTTCGCATCTTTGCTGTTGTAAAAGGATACAATACGAAATGGGAGGAAATATGACACCTGGAAGTAGGGTGGTCATGTTTAATCTACCAACTTAAACATTCTGTCCCAACGGATACTGCTGTGTCCTTGGTATTTGGCATCGGCCTTTGAAAACCAAGTGAAGACAGCTTTTCCAACCACGTGGTCTTCAGGAACAAATCCCCAATAGCGGCTGTCCAAACTGTTGTTTCTATTGTCTCCCATCATCCAATAGTAATTCTGCTGGAAGGTATACTGGCTGCAGGGTTGGCCATCTAGAAGAAATGTGTTTTTCCCCGTTCTGACCAGGCTGTGTTGCTCATAAACGCGTATTACGCGCTGAAACAAATCAAAGTTGTCATCGGTTAAAGGAATGGTCATTCCTTCGGCAGGGATGGTGATGGGGCCAAAATTGTCGACGGTCCAATTGGCAAACTTTGGGTTTCTGCTATTGGGATACATCGTTCCCGGGGCTTGGTCGGCAATCGTATCATCCAATACCTCGTGCCAAAGGATTTCTTTGGCTTGGGTCATCTCCTCAATTTGCTTGGCCGTTAATGGCAACTCAAAAAAGTTAGGTGCAAAATTTCCAGTAGAATCCGGAATCTGCGCTATCCTGATATCACTCAAGTTGGCACTGTACTTGGCCTGAATTTTTTTGATGCTGACATTCTTCGCCAATTGAATCAACGTCGTATGCATCATGCCTTCCAAATCGTCAATGAACTGTCCATTGATTTTCACCTTGCGGTGCTCAATACTCAATGTTTCTCCTGGTAGACCAATACAGCGCTTGATATAGTTTTCTTTTTTGTCAATAGGGCGATAACGAATGCCGCCAATGGGGTGACCTTTTCTACTTCTCTCTGACATGCCACAAGACACACAAATTTTCTTTTCGGTAAAATTCTTACGTGCCATGGCTTCATATTTGGCAGGATTACTGGCGTAAACATTGTATTGCTGCTGCCAAGTGGTGGCATAAGGTGCCGCGAGGAACATTGCCTCATTTTTTAAAATGCTGTAGTAATCATGACCGGCATAGTAGGGATCTACGATGATGGTGTCCCCATGCGGGAAGTTAAAAACAACCGGATCATATCTTTCCACTTCGCCAATTCCGGGCAGACGCAAGTAGGGAAGGCTGAACCAATCCACATAACTGTTGGGCAGACCATTAAATGGAAGTGCGTTATGCACAAATGGAACTGACATTGGAGTTTGTGGCAATTTGGTGCCGTATGAAAACTTGGACACAAACAAATAATCTCCCACCATCATGCTTTTTTCCATGGAAGGTGTTGGGATGGTAAAGGCTTCAAGAAAAAAGCTTCTGATGACCGTGGCAGCAACAACTGCAAAAAGAATGGCTTCGCCCCATTCGCGACCAAAGGATTTTTTCTTCCCTTCCCATGAACGTGGACCGATGTAAGTACTGTCTGTTTGTTGGAAAGCCAATGTGTAAAGTCTGTACCAAGGCAATGCGCCAAACATCCATTGCTCTTTGGTTGAGCGATAATTGAATACAATACCCAACTCCACATTGATAATGGCCATCATGATGAAATTCACACCGGGTACTAGCAAAAGCAAAACCCAATACCAAGGACGACCTATGGCTTTAACAAAGGGGATAAATTGCAAAATAGGGATGTAAGACAACCAAGATTTTTGGTTGGCGCGGGCTAAAATTTTGGGAAGTGTAATGCAGTAAATAAGAATAAGCACTACAAAAAGAAATTCAGGAAGTCCGAAGTTCATGGTTATTTAAAATTTAAAAATTCTTGCATGGAATGGATGCCCGGATGATTGACCAACCACTCAGCGGCTTCAACAGCGCCAAGAGCAAAGCCAGATCGGTTGTGAGCGGTATGTTTGAGCTCGATGGTATCCACATCGCTAACATACGAAATCGTGTGGGTGCCCGGAACGTTTTCTTCTCTAATTGAAGTTAATGCCAATTCTTCTGGTGATATCGATTCACGGTTTACCCAAGACTGTTTTCTATCAATATGTTTGAGTATTCCTTCGGCCATAGTGATACCAGTACCACTGGGAGCATCAAGTTTTGCGGTATGGTGCACTTCCTCAATGCTCGGTTCGTATTGAGGAAAATTCTTCATCCATTTGGCCAATTGCTCATTCAACGCAAAAACCAAATGAACACCAATGGAAAAATTGGTGGCATACAAAAGAGACAAATTCTCGTCTTCTACTTTTTGTTGGATGCTATCAAACTGGTGATACCATCCCGTCGTGCCAACCACAATGGGCACTTTGGCTTCAAGACACATTTGAATGTGACCCAATGCCAAGTTGGGTTGGCTAACTTCTATGGCGACATCCACATTGGCAAGCATGTCCATTTGAAGAGGGTTTTGACTGTTGATTTTTACAACAACTTCGTGTCCTCTTGCTATGAGAATGGGGGCTATGGCTTTCCCCATTTTTCCATATCCGATGATGGCTACCCGCATAGATTAAAAGTTAAGTTGGATTTGCATACCATGATAAAGTCCGCTACGAGTGGGCATGACAGAAGGACTCCAATACAGGGACAAGTTGGGACTTACGTCAAATCGATTCAAGTGGGCATCCACATGCGCATCGATGATTTGCAAAGCATAAATACCGATCAAACTGAAATAGCTGATGTCCAAGAATTTCCTGTAATAGTCCATCACAGGCTTGATTTGAGCGGCAGAAAATTCGGTTGTGGTGTTCGGATCGTTGTCGGCGGCTGCAATATATTGTGATTTGTATTCACGGTATTTTGCACCGTTGTATGCAATGAAATAAGTACAAGTTCCTACACCAGCCAATACAATTGGGGTTTTCCATCTCTTGTGGTTGTACCACTGTCCGGCTCCAGGAAGTGCAGCGCTTAAAATGGTAGCTTTAAAAGGCGAAGACGGTTCATTCCACTTGGATTTCCATGTGCGATTCTCAGAAGATTTCTGCCCGAAGGAAGAAACAGAAAATCCTAAAATCAAAAGCAGAATGATGGTTCTCACAATCCTAACATCTCAATAATTCTCGTCAAATCGTCGTCGTTGTTGAATGGGATTTCCAATTTGCCTATCCCGCTATCTCCTCTTTGGAGTTTGGCTCGCTTTCCATATTTCAAGCGAAGTTCAGCTTGCATTTTTTGGAACTCAACCGGTAGGACAACTTTGGCAGGTCTAAAAAGTTTTGGCGTATCGTCTTCCTTGGCCAAATCTTCAACTTTTCTCACGCTCAATTCTTTGTCAAGAATTTCCTGGAAAATGGCCAACTGTTTGGATTCAGGAATGTTGATCAATGCACGCGCATGACCCATGGTAATGCGCTTTTCAATGATACCCATTTGAATCTCAGGGGGTAGTTTTAACAGGCGAACGTAATTGGTAACAGTGGTGCGGTCTTTCCCAACACGCTCTGCCAATAATTCAGTAGATAAATTGCATTCGTCCATCAAACGCTTGAAAGAGATGGCAACCTCTATCGCATTCAAATTCTCACGTTGAATATTTTCAACCAATGCCATCTCCAACATGCCTTGGTCGTCTGTCGCTCTGATGTAAACAGGAACTTCTTCAAGTCCTGCCATTTGAGAGGCCCTGAAACGACGCTCACCACTGATGATTTGGTATTTCTTGGCGCTAATTTTTCTAACCGTGATGGGCTGTATCAAACCAAGCTCTCGTATGCTTTGCGCCAATTCGATTAAAGCATCTGGAGAAAATTCGGTTCTGGGCTGAAACGGATTGGCTTCAACTTGCGATACAGGAACTACCGAGATATCACCTGCGATGTGCCCAATGGTTTCGGTGTCTGTATTTTCAACACTAACCTCTGCAGCTGGAATTGCCACAGGAGTGCTTTTTACTTCGTTTTTGTCTTTTATAACACTGCCTGCGTTTTCTAGTAACGCACTCAATCCTCTTCCTAATGCTTGTTTCTTAGCCATTGTCTACGTCAATATATTTGTCTTCACCTTTCATTTTGGTCATGTCATTTTTTTGCAAAATCTCACGCGCCATGTTGAGATAATTGATAGACCCCTTGCAACTTGCATCGTGCATGATGATCGTTTGACCAAAACTTGGGGCCTCACCTAAAGTGGTGTTTCTGTGAATGATGGTATCAAATACCAACTCTTGGAAATGTACTTTCACTTCATCCAATACTTGGTTACTCAAGCGCAGGCGGGTGTCATACATGGTTAGCAATATGCCTTCAATCGACAATTCTGGATTAAGTTTTTGCTGAACAATTTTGATGGTGTTCAACAATTTACCTAAACCTTCCAATGCAAAATACTCACATTGCACGGGTATAATAACGCTGTCAGATCCTGACAGGGCGTTAACCGTAACCAAACCCAATGACGGCGAGCAATCAATGATAATGAAATCATAATCGTCCTTCACTTTCTCCAGTGCCTGACGCATCATGTACTCTCGGTTGGGCATTTGGATCAATTCAATCTCCGCACCCACCAAATCAATGTGTGCGGGAATCAAATCCAAATTGGGATTTTCAGTCTCAATAATGATGTCTCGGGGATGAACATCGTTCACCAAACATTCGTAGATACTGGTTTTCACTGATCTTGGATCAATCCCAACACCACTTGTAGCATTGGCCTGTGGATCCGCATCTACCAACAATGTCTTGTATTCAAGGACACCAAAGCAGGCTGCAAGGTTAATTGCAGTGGTGGTTTTGCCCACCCCTCCTTTTTGATTGGCTACAGTAATTATTTTACCCATCGAGCTCTCAATTTTTTGTTGTTTCACGTGAGTTTCACGCTGTAGCGAAAGTAGTTTTTTTGTTCGGATTCTTACCGATGTGCACCATCTAAGTTTTACACAAACAACGAAGAATTGAATTGTTTATAACTCTGTAAGTTGTTGTCTATTAAGGTTTAAAGCAGGAAGTGTTGTTGAAAAGCCTGTGGAGGGAAGTGCTTTACTCGCAACTGCCGGTATAATCATAGCAACCTTTCCAAAACCCAGTTTCCTGTTGGTCCAAATCCAATATGCCCGAGTTAAAAGGACCGCCAATCATGCGAGAGCTGTTGGAACTGATGTGAAAATTGTTGTTGTACACATCGCAAAAGAAGGGAGCTTGGTGATTGATGATGTTGTCCCAGTGTGAATCTGTGGTGCTATTTTCATAATCAACCAAACAATAACTGAACAAATAATCTTGATTCTCTGGCAGTTCAACATCTACCACCAACTCGCCAAAATCCTGCAAAGTTGCGCTGTTGCCATACATGATGCAATTTTGAAATTTGCATTGATACAACGGTCGAATTTGAATATTCTGGTTGATGTCTTTGTAGTAATTGTTCAAAGCAAATGCGGGAGCTGTTCTCACGCCACCGTTCCAATAATTGGCAAAGGTGCAATTGTCCATGACATATTTCCCGCCAATGGATAGGTAAGCGCAACCTTCACCGCAATTGGATGCCAAAAGATTGACCGCTTGCACATGGGCGCCTTGGCCCCACAAGCCAACACCAGCCATGTTGTCAATTTTTGTATTGGTCAACGTTAAAGCAAAGGCGGAAGTTCCTGTTGTGTCTACTTGAATTCCGGTATTTCCGTTTTTGATGATGGCGTAATCGATAACAGACCCTGGACTTTTGTATATCCAAATGCCGCCTCTTGATATGGTGTAAATGTCAGGTCCTTGAGATCCACCGATTTGAAAATCCAATTCGATACCCCATTGACCTGGAACATCTTGGTAGTCACTTTCCAATCGATCACCTTGAAAAACCACTTCACTTCCTTTTTGACCTTGAACAAATATTCGGCCTTCATTGACAAGGATTCCAGCTCCTTTGTGCAGATATACTTGGCATCCTGCGTTGATGGTTAAATCGCAATTGGGTTCAATTTCCAATACACCATACACGACATGGGGCTTGTCATTGTTCCAAACTTCATGACAGCTCAAAGGGGTTAATGCATCGGGTCCGCCATGGAAATAGGCGTTTTGGCCCCAAGCAGCGGTTAGAATCTTGTCCTGCCTGTTGTTGTAAATAATGTCAATGTGATCCTCCGCAATGTAGGGGAAGGTCTCGTCATTGGGATCAACGGTAACTTCAACAAACATGTACAAAGAGTCGCCAGGATAAAGGTCAATATCTTCAAAGCTAGAACCATTGTCACCGTCAACCGCTATGCGAAACATGGAGGTGTTTCCTCCTGATAATTTGATTTGATCGATGTGCATGACACCTTCATTCTTGTTGTATATTTTACAAACCTGGGTAACACTGCCGACAGAAGTGAAAACGGTGTCAAAAAAAATGGTATCAGTGGAATAAGTAAGACGATCCTCAGTAGAAATGCTCTGGGGCTTTTTGCAAGAGATTAAAATGGATGCAAAAAACAAAACCGATAGCGCAAAATAAAGTGTGGGGTTTTTTAGAATTTTCACGGAACGAAGTACGGATTTTTTTCTCAATTATTGCTTAATCCAATTTGAAAAAAGCAATGTATTGGTAGGGGATAATTTTAACATTGGAGTAGTAAAAATGGATGATGTCTTCAAAACTGTACCCCAATTGACCCATTCTAATGGCGCCTTCTTGGCAAAGGCCTACGCCATGTCCAAATCCCTGGCCGATCAAAACCATGTCATTTCCGTCTTGGTGTGCCGAATAGTAAGTGGATTTTAGTTTTAACTCCTTCCGCATGTCAACCAGCAAAACCTTGCTGCCACCCTCTCTGTAGTAAAGCTCTTTTTCAGCCGGGAAATAGCCCATTTGAGCGGTGTCCGTCACTTGAATT